>JAFMRP010001151.1 GCA_017354095.1 Ktedonobacteraceae bacterium | reverse complement strand
CATCACGATCGGAAATCAGGCGGTTCCGGCATGCCGAGGCGTAGGTTTCGTGGCTCATCCACGCCTTGGGCGGATCGCGTGCGTGGTCCCTTCGCGGAGAAGCACGGGCGATTTCGTCTTCCTGGTCGCAGGGCAGGTTCGGCTCTACTCTCCTCCCCACGCGCAGAGAGCCCTTCCCGTTTCTCATGCGCGCGATCTCGCTGGCCTCTCACCCCCCTTCGATCCAGTTTGGCAAGAACGAGGGTGGTGGCAATCCCGCTTGGAGCAGGATATAGCCATCCTGGGCCATCACGATGCCATACTTCCCACTGGCCCAGATCTTCTTGATTTCCACCGCATAGTCTGCCCAGTTGAGAAACGGATAGATGGACCCGGTGCCATCCAGCAGAAGATAGCTGGCGTGCTCATCTTCATAGGGAAATAAATAGATCTGCGCTCGCTGGCTCAGATGAGGTACCAGGTTGGTCTGTGCCGAAACGGAGGCCGTCGCCGGAATGAGCTGGAGGAATTGGGAGGCCAACTGGGTATGGGTCGTCGCGACCGGCCAGTGAAACCCCGGCGCCAACGGGAGCGTCGCATACCCGCGATAGTGCGTGCGCAGGGCATACAGCAGGATGAACCCCATCAGCAGCAACAGCAGGCTGCGCCGGAGCAGATCGACCCCGCCTGCTCGGAGAAGGGGCTTCCTCCGACGACGCGATGCTGGAAGCCGCCGGCATCTCTGCCGCCACAGAAGGCGACCGCGTGAGAGCACGCGCTTGGCGCCCCAGCGCATGACCACCAGCCCTTCGATGGTC
This sequence comes from Ktedonobacteraceae bacterium, assembly GCA_017354095.1. Classification (GTDB taxonomy): domain Bacteria; phylum Chloroflexota; class Ktedonobacteria; order Ktedonobacterales; family Ktedonobacteraceae; genus Bu33. The sequence continues at coordinate 1,681 of JAFMRP010001151.1, read as the reverse complement.
GCGAAGAGCAAGACCGGGACAATCTCCGCGTTGTATTGATAGAAACCGCTATACATGTTGGGATAGGAACTCAACAGATTAAGCGCCAGCGACGGAAGGGCCAGTGTCAGGGCCCAGGGAGCCAGCAGCGGCACGTAGGCGGCGGGAGACGGCAGCACACGCAGATAGAACAGATGCGCCGGTTCCAGAACATCGTCGCGCAGCGTGTCCAGAGGATGCGTCAAGATGGTGATCAGTATCTGCAAAGGACCATCCCCCAGTTGCTGATAGCGTCCCAGTAAGAGGGCATGGCCGGTGGGACTGGCCGCCGGGATCACATACCACAGCACGATCACCGTCCACAGCAGCCCGAGCGCCGTGAGAGCCCCACCGCTGCGCCATCGACGCTGCAACAGCATCGACCAGACTCCGAAGGTGGCAACCACCAACCCGATTTCCTCCTTGCACGCCATGGCCAGCAGCGCACAGACGAACGTCCAGCCCGTGCGTCGCGTGTAGAGACAATAGAGCACAAAGAGCAGCAGCGCCGCCGTCAAGGTGACCGCATGGAAATCAAAGACGGTGGCTTGCTGTTGTCCTGGATACAGTAAATAGAGCAGCGCCACCCCAGCGGCTGCCCAGTCGTGACGCAAGCGCAGCAGCGCCAGCCAGAAGGCGGGAAAGGCGCCGCTGGCCACCACCAGCGTCTGAAGGACGATCAGTGTCTTGGGGCTGGGAACGACGGCATAGAGCAGGGAAAGGGGAAACAGGATCGGTTCGACGTGGATGGCAAACCGCATGATCCCATCAGGGCCCACACAGTTGGTATCCGAAAGGGTATTGCAAATCGTTTGATGCAAGGGACTCCCATGCAGTGTCGACCAGAGCACCTGGTCCATGATCCCCAGATCCTCGGCGCCCGTGAGCAAGGCATCATGGCGCACGAGCAGATACCAGACAAAGAAGCCGCAAAAGGCCAGTACTGCGACGATGACGATGCCCATGGCCATCCAAGAGCCGCACGTCCAGGAGAGCGGTTCTGGGGCGGGATACGACCATCGCGCGCTCCACCGGGAGAGGGTGACGCGCCAGCTCGGCTTGCCACCAGGAACTGCCTCCTCACACGCGCGATCTTCAGCCTGCCCTCGCGTGGGGATCATCGCCATCGGAGCGGAGGAGGATGGCACCAGACGCTCGTCGCCTTCGTGCGCCCGTCGCAGGTGGCTCCTCCCCCCCAGGAAGGCGCTGAACCAGGCGCGTTCCTGGCGCTGCCCAGGGGCAGTGGTTGGCTCATGAGAACTGGGCGACATGCAGGCTCCTCCTCTCTTCTGCCTCGATCCCGTCCGTCCTTGGGGCAGGCGACCGACCGACACGTGGCCCGGCGTTGCGGCAGATCCCCAGGGGACCTGATGAGATGTGCGTCTGTGGGGGCATCATGGATAACGTCATACAGTACATCCTCCTCTCTTCTCATACTGGTAAGGCCGCGCGTCGGAGGCAGCGGCGCCAGCTTCGGCATGGTACTTCTGTTGGCGAGAACGGTCGAGGTCTCCCAGCGCGATACGGACTCCGTACCGGCAGGTTCCTCCGATAGCAAGCTTCTAGTCAGGTGTCTCTGGAAGCGCTTCATCTGGTGAAGGCGCGTCCTCCGACACAGGACGTTCCAGTTCCGCCTGCACCGAAGGTAGACGCTTGAGCAGCC
>JAFMRP010000244.1 GCA_017354095.1 Ktedonobacteraceae bacterium | reverse complement strand
TTTTATCAAACCCCGCAATAAAACAGATAAGTGGTAGCATTGATGAGAGGTTTTTTGATACAATGCTGGTAAAAAGTAGGAATACAAATGTGCTGAGAAGGAGGGGAAATGCCAGTGGTCAGCGAGCATACTTCAGGAGAAGAGGACGGTGTAGGAGCCAGCGACCTGGTAAAGGCGCGACCGACAATGCTGGATGTCGCGCAGATGGCTGGCGTCAGCTTAAAGACCGTATCCCGCGTAGTCAACCAGGAACCCCGCGTCAACGAAGAGACGCGCAAACGTGTTGAGGCTGCTATTCGTTCACTCGGCTTCCGGCGTAATGATATCGCGCGCAGCCTGCGACAGGGACAGACCTCGCTAACAGTAGGACTGGTGATCGAGGATATCGCTAACCCTTTCTACGCGCATCTCGCGCGCGGTGTCGAGCAGATAGCACAGCGTCATCACCACATGCTTATCATCAGCAATTCGGAGGAGAACTCTCAGCGTGAGCGCGAACTGGTGAATGCGATGCTGCGCCGTCGTGTCTCTGGCCTGCTGATCGTGCCAGCAGGCCGGGACCATTCGTACCTGCAACGTGAAGTGCGCCTGGGAACGCCCGTTATCTTTCTGGATCGCCCACCTGTTAACCTGGAAGTAGACACTATCCTGCTTGACAGCTATGGCGGTGCCCACACCGCCATCGAGCATCTGCTAAACCAGGGTCATCGGCGTATCGGTCTGATCTGCGGCGATCCCTCCGTGCATACCGGAGCGGGACGTGTCGCCGGCTACCGGGCCGCGCTACAGGAATGGGGCATCCCTCTGGAGCAATCACTGATCTGCTTCGGCTGTGACGAGCCGATCAAAGCAGAGGCAGCCGTGCGGAGGCTACTGGCGTTGCAGGATCCTCCCACAGCGCTTTTCGCCGACAACAACCGGATCTGCATCGCAGCGCTGCGCGCCCTACGCACCTCTCCACGCAGACCAGCGCTGATCGGCTTCGACGATTTTGAGCTGGCCGACATGTTGCCCGTACCGGTTACCGTCATCGCGCACGATCCGGTGGCAATGGGAAGAAAGGCAGCGGAATTGCTCTTCGCGCGTCTCGCGGGCGACGACCGCCCACCCCAGCACATCCTGATGCCAACCGGGTTGATTGCACGCGGCTCAGGCGAAATCCCACCCACATAGCGGCGGCATCCGCGAACGTCTCGCCGCTTACCGGTGTTCAAGCACATTCAGAATCGGCGCCAGCGCTTTATACCAGGCGCTGGCCATATGCCGGTAGCCGTTGGCATTCGGGTGAACATGATCCACCAGATCTCTGCTTGATACAGCATGAAACATATCAACAGTGCTAATATGTTTTCCCTGCGCGGCCATGCTCTGCACCATACTCATAATCGACCGGTTATAGTTTCCCACCTCCGAGCCTTCTGGCAGGTCAAGCGGAATGATCTGGGCCACTATCACATTCGCTTTAGGCAGAGTCGCCGTGATCTGATTGAGCAGCGTCACCAGCCTGTCATGGGCGACACTGGCGCTGGTACCAGCGCGTAGATCATTGGTGCCGATATGCAGCAGAATAATTTGCGGCTGATACTGTTTGAGCTGAGGCACAATATAATTAGTAAGCTGGTTGATGCGCCAGCCGGGATGCCCCTCGTGATTCCGTTCAGGCAAACTGGCCGGCCCGCTGCTCACGGAGCCCACAAAATGCACGTTCCAACCTTCCCACTGGCACTCCTGCCACAGCGGCACGCGGTATCCACCGCTCATGCCGCCAGAATCGTCGAGCGTTACGCCAGCGGTGAGCGAATCTCCCAGAGGCATAATGTTGACTGGTGGAAGGTTCGTTGGAAACAGGGAAGACATCAGCGCCTTTGCGCTGCCCGGTAGCAGGCCCGTTCTGGATCGACTCTCTACGATAGAAGCGCCAGCGAGCAGGAATAACAAGAGGAGCAGAGAGGTGATGAGCACCAATGAGCGGTAAGATCTGCGCATATCTGGTTTCTCGATGGGAAGATGTGGATAGACTCTACAGAAACAATTTATAATCTGTACTATAAATGATATGGCTCTGTTTGTCAACGACTGATTTACCCCCTGCACCCTTTTCATTGACAGCGGGCTATGCCCCACTTTATACTTTTTCTAATCACTATCTAGACGGAGAAGAAGTTACATGGGCCATCCTGATCAGCTAGCAATCGTGCCTCAACCAGCCAGCATCACACGCGGCGAGGGATATTTTCAGATCTCACAGGACACGGTGATTACCACCGCTCACCAGGCAACCGCGACCGGCGCATTTCTGGCAGAGACTCTGGCGCCAGCACTGGGTTTCTCGCTGCCAGTCCTTATAGACGACATTCACCCGGACCAGCCTGCCATTACATTGGAGGTCAATCCTGCGCTCGCTAGTTCAGGTTCAGACGGTTACACGCTCAAGGTCACGCCACAGGGAGTGTCCATCCGTGGTTCTAGCCCGGCTGGTGTGTTCTATGGAACGCAGACCTTGAGGCAACTGTTGCCCGTAGAGATCTTTTCCTCTACGCCTGTCAACCGCGAATGGACGGTACCAGCGGTCACCATCGAGGATTCGCCTCGCTTCCCGTGGCGGGGCCTGATGCTTGATACAGCGCGTCACTTCTTCCCCAAAGAGGAGATCCTGAAATTCATCGATCTACTGGCGCTCCATAAAATGAACAGGCTGCACCTGCATCTGACGGATGACCAGGGGTGGAGAATAGAGGTTAAGAAATATCCAAAGCTCACCGAAGTGGGGGCTTATCGCAAAGAGACGGTCGTCGGGCACGCACGCGAGCCACAGGGCTATGACGGCACGCCACATGGCGGCTTTTACACGCAGAATGACCTGCGCGAGATCGTCGCTTACGCCGCGGCTCGCTTTATCACTGTCGTGCCCGAGGTCGATATTCCCGGACACGCGCGAGCCGCGATCGCAGCGTATCCAGAACTGGGAGTGACCGGTGAGCAGGTGGACGTCGCGACGACGTGGGGCATTTTCCCCTATCTCTATCAGCCGACGGGGAAAGCGATCCAGTTCCTGCAAGATGTATTCACTGAAGTCATGGATATCTTCCCCAGCCGCTACATTCATGTTGGCGGTGATGAGGCCATCAAAGAGCAATGGCGGGCCAGCACAGAGGTGCAGGCGCGTATCAAAGAGCTAGGGCTGAAAGATGAGGACGAGCTTCAGAGCTGGTTTCTCAGGCAGATCGGCACGTTCCTCGCGCAACATGGCCGCAGCATGGTTGGATGGGACGAAATACTGGAAGGTGGGCTGCCGCCCGACGCGACAGTGATGTCATGGCGCGGCATCGCTGGTGGCATAAGTGCAGCGCAGGCCGGCCATGATGTAGTAATGACCCCTACGACCCACGTCTACCTTGATTACTACCAGTCGAACGATACGACAGAGCCGCTTGCCATTGGCGGCTACCTTCCCCTGGATAAGGTATACTCCTTCGAGCCGATCCCCGATGTACTGACGGCTGACCAGGCCCGGCATATACTTGGCGCGCAGGCCAACGTCTGGAGCGAATATATCCCCACGACGGAACACCTGGAGTATATGACATTCCCACGCGCCATAGCGCTGGCCGAGGTCGCCTGGACTCCGCAGGCGCAGCGTGATTTCGCCAGCTTCCGCCAGCGGCTCGCAACGCACGAGGCACGCCTGCAAAGCTTGAAGATTAACTTCCGACCGGTGGCGAAGCTGGACCAGGAGCAGACATTTCCCCCACGCAGCAAACCTGGAAGTTAAGGACATTCTCATTCTAGCGGCAAGGGGCAGCATACCCCTTGCCGCTCACTACTTTTCTCCGCTCTGCGCCACCAGAAGAATAGCCCCTGTTGCTAGTATAGAGCTTCCTGCCAGCGCCCAGAAAATGGGAGGATACGTTCCCAGAAAATCGTACATGATTCCTGCCCCACCAGGGGCAATGGCTCGCGCTCCGGTGATAAACAACCCCAGCACGCTATTGATCCTGGCATAATGCGTCGATCCATAGTGGTCTGCAACCACGGCGGCACGCGCCGGCGCAATGGCCCCAAAACCTGCCCCAAATAATACAACGAAGCAGAGCACGCCAACCACAGTGGGCACTAGAAGTATCGCGACCAGGGAGACGACCTGGAGCAAAAAGAGTATGGCGATCACCAGATGGCGGGATAGGCGTTCTCCCAGCAACGTGAAAACCAGGCGGCCTGGAAGAGCCATGATGCCAATGAGACCGGCCATACTGGCAGCAAAACTCGCAGGATATCCCTCGTCGATCAGGTAAGGGATCAGGTGAACAGTGATCGCTCCGGCTGTAAGTGTGCTCAACGCAAACGCGAGCGCAATCCACCAGAACGTAGCTCCGTGGAGAGCGTCCTTCGTCGGTATACTCTGCTCGTGTGTGCTCTGAGCAAGTGACATAGCAGCCGGAGAAGCGATCCCATCGGGCACTAATCCAAGATCTTCTGGTCGTCTTCGCAGAATCAACGCGTGCAAAGGAATGGTGAGCAGTGCGAGAAGCAGCGCCAGCGCAAGGAGTGCCATACGCCATCCCAGAAGTTGGATCAGCCATTGTGCCAGAGGGATAAAGATCACACTAGCAAAGCCCGCAATGAAGGTCAATATGGTCAAAGCACGAGCACGAAGCTTGTGAAACCAGACCGCAACCAGGGCAAAGGCAGGATCGTAGAGCACGGTCGCCATTACAATCCCAATACCGGCCCAGATTACATAGAACAGTATCAGATTCCCGACCATCGCCCAGGCCAGGAGCAGCAGAGAAGCGGCACACGAACCAATGGTCATAAGCCAGCGCGTCCCGTGACGATCCAGCAAACTCCCAACGGGGAGAGCCGCGCCAGCGCTACAGAGCAATGCAAGCGAGAAGGCTCCCGTCAGTTGAGCCGTAGACCAGCCAAGCTCGGCTTGCATCGGCTTCAAGAACACCGTAAAAGCGTAATACAATATCCCCCACGATGTTATTTCAGTAAAGGAAATAGTAAGGAGTATCACCCATCCATAGTACACACCATGTTGCAGCTTCCTCTGTGTACTTGTGTTCTCCATCATCACCGCTTTCCAGTATCGCTTTATCTCGGTTGAGATTGCGCCATAGACGAAATATGATTGTTCGTCGCCGTTCCCTTGCGCAATAAGGACAATCACTGGAGAAGCTTTTCCATGATGATAACATCGACCCAGCGATCATCAAGCATACCTTGTTCGTGATAGACCCCGACTGTCTGGAAGTTATGGCGCTCATATAAACGCATACCTGGTGCATTAGTCGGGAAGGCCGCCAGCACCATCTTATGATATCCAAGCCTCCGCGCTCGCACCTCTAACGCACTCAGCAAGGTATCTCCAATGCCTCGTCCGCGCTGCTCGCGTGCGACATAAACAGAGAGATCCGCAACATGATCATAGGCGGGTCGAGGGTTGAAGGGATTGAGCGAACTCCAGCCCACAACAGTTCCCAAACCATCCACCGCTACAAGGACCGGGTGTCGAGGCCCACGCGTGGCAAGCCACTCAGACCGCTCTTCTGGCGTGCGCAGTTGTGTCTCCAGGGTGGCTGATCGATCCTCGATCCCCTGGTTGTAGATATGCGCAATAGCCGTTGCATCCTCGCGTGCTGCTTCTCGAACCTCCATGTGGTACTCCTTCTGTGTAGTCTTCACCAGTTCTGTCCATGAACGTGCCTGCTGTCCCAGCCCGCTCAGATAGGCTGCAAGAAAATCGATGGTTGATGGGTCCAGGCAGTAGTATCGATTCGGCCCATCACTGCTGACTTGCACGATGCCAGCCTCACGCAGAAGCGTGAGGTGATCGAAGAGGCTGGACTGTGCAAGCGGCAGTGCCTCAACGAGTTGCGCAGAAGTGCAGTCCTTGCGCTCGGCAAGGAGCGAGGCGATGCGAAACCGGGCAGGATTCGCCAGAGCCCGCAGCATCCGCAGGATACGTGCTTCCCGCGCCGTTGGAGCCAATTCTTCTGTTTTCATGGAGGTCTCCTATCATTTTGCCATTCCGTATTTTTCCGATAACATCATGTTTATAATTCGAAATTTCCCGATAATCCGGATTCTATGCGCTTTTATTTTTTCTGTCAAGCAGACATCCACTTCTGTCACATTCTTACGGGCTTAATTGTCCCCTTTCTAGAAGTGCTTAGAGAGATAAAGCATTACACCTGTAAAGAAGAAAAGAGAAGAGGTGACGATTGGCATGTTCGAGCAATCGTCGCCTCTTCTCGCCCTGTTTGAATGATGATCTGTACTATTATTTCTCCGCAACAAGGTTCTCTAGCGTTGCGATTTCTTGCAACCACAGAGCGCTGCTTGCATCACTGGGCATACGCCAGTCGCCTCTGGGGGAAAGCGCAACAGACCCCACCTTGGGACCATCGGGCATAGCGGAACGTTTGAACTGCGAGTTGAAAAAACGCTGATAAAACGTACGCAGGGTGCCAAGGATCTCGGCAGGCGTGTGATGAGCCGCAAAGACCTGGCAGGCCAGCCAGAAGATTTTACGCGGGGGGAAGGCGTGGCGTAGCGCATAAAAGAGGAAAAAGTCGTGCAACTGATAGGAGCCGATGCTCGTCTCTGTTTCCTGGAGTAGCACCCCGTTCTCTCCCAGTGGGAGCAATTCAGGACTGATAGGAGTTGCGCAGATATCTCGTAACACCGCGGCAGTTTCATCGGTGTAGACACTATCGGCGCACCACTCGATGAGGGAGCGGACCAGCGTTTTTGGAACTCCGGCATTGACGTGATACATAGACATATGATCAGCGTTATAGGTACACCAGCCAAGCGCCATTTCTGAGAGATCGCCGGTTCCCACCATCAGACCACCAACCTGGTTTGCCATATCCATAAAAATCTGCGTTCTCTCTCTGGCCTGCGCGTTCTCATAGACCACATCGTGCTTCTCTGGATCATGCCCGATATCCTGGAAATGCTGAAGGACCGCATTACGAATGGGGATCTGA
>JAFMRP010001150.1 GCA_017354095.1 Ktedonobacteraceae bacterium | reverse complement strand
GAAAAGCCGGACCTGGTGCAGATTGCCACGCCGCCGGCCACGCATTACAGCCTGGTGTTACGCTGCCTGGAGGCGGGCGCGTGGGTATTGTGTGAGAAGCCGCTGTGTACTTCTCTGGCTGAGCTGGATCACATTGTACGGGTAGAGGAGCAGACAGGTAGTAGTTGTAGCAGTGTATTTCAGTGGCGTTTCGGCTCGGGGGGGCAGCATTTAAAGCAGTTGATACAGACTCAGGCATTGGGGAAGCCGCTGGTTGGTATCTGCCAGACCACGTGGTATCGTGACCAGGCGTATTTCGAGGTACCGTGGCGCGGTAAGTGGGCCACCGAGGGTGGGGGTCCGACGATGGGGCATGGTATTCATTTAATGGATCTATTTCTCTGGCTGTTGGGTGACTGGGAAGAAGTCAGCGCCATGTCGGGCACACTTGACCGATCCATCGAGGTAGAGGACGTTTCGATGGCCGTAGTGCGTTTCAAACAGGGGGCGCTGGGAAGTATCATAAACAGCGTATTGTCACCACGCCAGGAGACATATATGCGTATTGATCTGCAGAAGGCGACCGTTGACCTGCGAGCCTTATACAGTTATAAGAACCAGGACTGGAGCTATCATATCATTGATCCCGAGGCGCAGGGATTGGGCGTGATTCCTGGTGATATCGTTTCCTCGCACACGGCTGAACTGGCCTCGCTGTTGGACAGCATGGACCAGAAGGCACAGCCAGTGGCGAGCACGCGTTCGGTGCGACCGACCCTGGAACTGATTACCTGTCTGTATAAATCGGCGGCCACCGGTCAGGCCGTGCGTAGTGGGTCCATCGGAGAGAGTGATCCTTACTATCAGCATGTCGCGGGCGTGCAGAGATAAGGGCGGCCAATGAGAACCATTCAGCGTATAGAGGTTTTTCCCCTGCGTCTGCCGATCACCGGAACGTTTCGTTTCGCCTCTGGCAGTGCCGGAGCCGCGGGCGAGACTGCTCCGCTGGTGCTGGTCAGGCTGACGGACAGCGAAGGGGTCACAGGTTGGGGCGAGGGGCGTCCCATGCCGCAGTGGTCCTATGAGACCATCGAGACCGTGACAACGACCATTCGTCGCTACCTGGGTCCGATCATCCAGGGAATGTCGATCACTGACCGGTGGGGGCTGCACCAGCGTATGCAGAGCGCCATTGGGCGGGGTCCCAGTATGGGGCAGCCGATCGCCAGGGCGATTGTTGACATGGCGCTGCACGATCTGTGCGCGCGCGTCGCCGGGCAGCCTTTGCGCTGTTACCTGGGGGGCAGCCTTGAACGCAACAGCGTCGCGCTGAGTTACACATTGACGACCCACGATGTCGAGGGAGTGCGCCGGGAAGTAGAGGAAGCGAAAACGCGCGGATTTCGCAACTTCAACTTCAAAGTAGGCGTCGTGCCGGAAAGCGATATCGCCATCGCCGAGGCGGTGCGGCAGACCGCCGGGCAGGGAGCATTTGTCTGGGCGGACGCCAACCAGGGATTGCGCGTTCAGGACGCGCAGGCGGTTGTGCGGGGGCTGGCTCATGTGGGAGTCAATGTTCTGGAGCAGCCCTTCGCCGCCGATCAGCCGCATCTGCTCAAGAGGCTGAGGATGATCGCGCCGCTGCCGCTGGCCGTAGACGAAGCGAGCGTTGGTCCAGCTGACTTTTTCCACTACGCGTCCGAAGGGCTGGTAGATTACCTGGTGATCAAAGTCACGCGCAGTGGAGGGATCTGGCCTTCACTGCAGCAGATGGCAGTGGCGGCGTCGGCTGGCCTGCCCTTGCTCGTCAGTGGATTGACGGACGGCTTATTGACCAGGAGTGCTGTTTGCCAGCTGGCGACCGTGTATGGTTTTGACGGGCCGGCGGCGCTCAACGGCGGCCAGTTTCTGGACGAGACGCGGCTCTACCCCCAGAAGGACGAGCTGGAATCTGGCGGCGTGCTGCGTCTGAACGAGCGGGCCGGGATTGGGATCGAGCCTGATCCCGAGGGACTGGAACGTTATCTTGTAAAGGATCTTTAGCTTATGAGTATGACACTGACGCATCGTTTGAACGAAAGTCTGGAACTGCGCTATCGTGACACGACCTTATTTCACTATATCTACCGATCAAGCGTGCCGGAGAGAGAATCGCCCAAGCCTTATTTTCATCCGCTCAAGACGCTGGCGGGCAACGATCTGACCCTATTTCGGCCGCATGATCATCTGTGGCATACCGGTTTAGCCATGACGTCCGCGCAGCTTTCGGGCCAGAACTTCTGGGGTGGGCCAACGTACGTGCGCGACCGGGGCTACGCGCATCTTAGCAATAACGGAAGTATGCAGCATAGCGAGTGGAGTGAGCTTACCTGTGATAATGAGCAAGTGAGATGTATCGAGCAGCTGCGGTGGATAACGAGCGAAGGGGAGCACTGGATTGATGAAGAGAGGCATATCCTCGTGCGCGAAGTAAAGCCCGAGGAGGGATACTGGTGCCTGGA
>JAFMRP010001149.1 GCA_017354095.1 Ktedonobacteraceae bacterium | reverse complement strand
GCTGATAAGGGACGAGCTGTGACTGTTTGACGGAGAGATGCACAGGCGTCTCTTCGATTGTTTGCACCTGTGACCAGGGTACGATAATTGCTTGATGATTGCCAGTTCTGGAATGGATAACCAGGCCGGTTACAATAGGAAATGTTTCGTTCAATGTGACGTAGACATCGTAGAGGATGCCCACGCGATGATCATTATTGTCGTACACTTGCTGGCGCAGCAAGTTGCTCAGAAAAATCATCGGTATCACCACCCTTTTCTCACCCTCTACTCTCTTTTTTCACCGCCCATGGGAGCTCGCAAAAAAAGAGAAAAGAGGTTTCGAGGACATGATATCCACAACTTATCCACAAAAAATGTGTATAAGTGGATCAGCAGGAATAAATCGTCCACTTGACCACTGTCTGTTGACAAACAGAACCGTGCTAGAAGCAGCGCATAGTTCGCCTACCAGGCGATGAGAAGCGCCATTTTCCGCACAGGTGTTTTCAGGGGCGCTGCATGAGCAGCAAAGGACAGGCTGGCAAACGGGGATGGTTCTTACTCGACATCGCGGCTACACCGAGGCGATGCACGCTCATCGAGCAAGCGGTGGTGATCCTGAAGGAGGATTAGCGACGCAAATGCGCCGAGAGCGTACTCGATGAGGTATAGAACATACCCAAAAGCATTTCAGTATCCTTTCGCGGATCGACGAACGAATAATGCGCGCGTCGTTCCTTGTTTGGAAGAGAATACCGGGCAAAGCTAAAAAGATCTCGTGTTTCTACACAAGGATTAGCATGCCTACTAGGACTAGGGCCAGCGTCCACGTCCCTCACCTCCTTTACCCACAACATTACACACTCCAGAGCATGCAGCTCTTGAGAGGCTGTCTTTAAGACAAGGCCTGGAGCACAATCACAATTGCGGGGGTCGACAAAAATTTTAGCACAGTAAATGGGTCCGCTTTGCGGCTCCCTTTGGAAGTATAGCACGCTAACTCTGAAAGGGCAAGAGTGCCAGGAAATAGGGGTGTTAGCCCTGGGGTAAAAGGGGGAGGATGCTATATTTGAGCTGTTCGACGACGAGTTCAGCCGGTTGTGAAGCATCTATGACCTGGAAGCCGAATTCGCCGCACATTTTCTCATATTCGGCGAGCATGAGCGATTGATAGTGTACGAAGCTTTCGTAGAGGTCAGCACCCAGACGCATATCCATTCCTGATTCCCAGTAGTCGAAACCGCCATTGGCCAGGACACGTGGGATCAGCTCTTCGATAGAGATTTTAAGATAAAAGACGGCATCGGGCTTAAGCGCGAGGCCGTAGATGCCACGCAGCCAGGTCAGGTCCGCACCACGTACCAGGGCACGCGCTATCAGCGAATAGATATAGCGATCGGTCAGGACGATAAAGCCAGCACGCAGGGCCGGCAGGATCTGGCCCTCGAAACGATCGACGAAATCGGTAGCGTAAAACAGATTGAGCGTGATTGGTCCAAGTGTGTGACCCTCTTTGGCCTTCTTTAGTCCCGCCCCGACCAGTTCAGAGCGTGTCATTTCCGTGTCGAGCACGGCATAGCCGTGGCTCTCCAGCCAGGGACGTAGCAGGCTCAACTGTGTCGAACGACCTACGCCGTCCGTGCCTTCAATCACAATCAGGCGACCGGGGAGCAGTTCTTCACGAGCCTTCAAGCCAATAGCATCGATGCCGTAAAATGCTAGTTTTGTCATAGAATCCCTCTTTGTAACCTTGTGAACGTTATCTGTAGAGCATGCATGCATACTATGACTCGCCATTGCCAGAATGATAGGAAAACCCACCTCTGACAAAGGGAAGATGGGGGTGGGCAGCCAACGGAGCGATACTACCCCGAGAGTCTGCTGCTGGTGATGTGCGCAGGCCGTCGTTGTTATGTTGTGGGTGATCAAGGGGGTGTGCTTCTGAAAGGGGTTTGTGTATCTGGCTGGTCATCTCCATCTCCTGAGCGGGCGGGCGAAGGCGGCGTACCCCGCTGAGGAAGGGGCGCACAAGCTGGCGCATGCGGCGCTGTTGCTCCTGAATAGGGAGGGTAGCATCCATGACAGTCAGCCCAAATTCATCGATCATAGTTTCATACTCGTTGACGATGCGCTGCTGAAACAGTTTAAAGCTTTCATAGGGATCGCTGCTCAGACCAAGATCCATGCCAGCTTCATAGTGTTTCAGTTCGGATCGCCCGGTAAGGATACGACCCAGCGAAACTTCCAGGGGCACGCGGAAATAGAAGGCCATCGTTGGTTTGACCGCAAATTGATAGAGTTCACGCACCCAGCGTCTATCGACGCCGCGCGCAACATCGCGTGCGAAGGCGGTATAGATGTAGCGATCCGCCAGTACAATGGCGCCGGCTTTGAGCGGTGGGATAATGTCGTGCTCGGTACGGTCGGCGAAGTCGGTAGCGTGAATCAGGCTAAAGGTAGTGGGTGTGAGGAGCTGTTTTTTCTTCCCCCTGCTGGTGGT
>JAFMRP010000243.1 GCA_017354095.1 Ktedonobacteraceae bacterium | reverse complement strand
TCGCTGCCCACGAGCAGATCCTCCAGGGCCGGCCCTGCCCCCAGATCCTCCATAACGAGTATCCCGGCCTGATCATCCGCGGCAAACAGCCGTGGCCCAACCGCGCTCCCGATCAATGTCAAAAACTCCAGCGCCGCCTGCTCATGGTGCAGCCGCTCTGGCTCGCTACGACTATGATCCACTGGCCTGCGCACCTTAACAATCACAGACCCCGGCACCACACCCTTATCAGCCTCAATACCACATCGCACAACCCACGGCCAGGGCGAGAACTGCGCGGACCAGCCCTCAGCCACCGGCTCACTCTTCACAACGCAAACAGAACTCCCAGCCCACACGCTCAACAATCTATTCACCCGCTCCAAAACACTACCCGGCAGCTTCATCGCTTGATATCTCTCCATAATCACCCATTGCTTCTCTAGCCAAAACAACACAATATATACTATACATGATTACATGGCTAAGGCAGCGGCGACGTATCTGTTTTTTCCCTCGTGTCTCGCCAAGGTCCACTAGCTATCCTGATCTGCGTTTGACGTATTCGCACGTTGATGAGGATCACCACGCACTTCTATTAAATCGCTTAAAGGGATATCTAGCGCCCAGACAATCTTAACCACAGTACTAATAGACACATCGCGATACTAACCGAGATCCGGCACCATCCCAAAACTCCGAGGGTCTACCCCCTCGTGCCAACGGAGATATGTAAGGCCACCCCTCGCGGGTGGCCGGTTTCCCCTACCATCCCTCGTGCCCACCGAAACTGTAGGGCCCTCCCTTGTGGAGGATTCCTTTCCGACCGCCTGACCGCAGGTAGCCGCAAAAGCGGCGTTGGCGGTCGGAATACAGAGGACAGCCGGCCCGCGGGCGCTAGCCTCGCGGGCCCCACCGTGCCCGGTCGAACCTGTACCCTCCATCTCCCTTGACCTGCGGGCGCCGGCCCGCGGGCCCCACCGTGCCCAACCGAACCCGTGCCCTCCATCTCCCTGGACCATCAATGGGTCAATAGTATCCGCTCTCTGTATGTATTCTAATGTGTAAATCGCGGCCATGCGCTCTGCGATAGTAGAGCAGTCTTGACAGAATACCACCGTGGCTCTATACTACAAATGTAACGTTAACGTCATGTTTTTTTGAGGCAAAACGATGATGCAGCGCATGCGGATCGGCGAACTGACAGAGCAGGCCGGAGTGACCCAGCGGACCGTTCGCTACTACGAAAGTATCGGGCTGCTCCCTCCCGCGGAACGCGAGGGACACGGCCATCACTACTATACTGAGGAAACACTCGCTCGCTTGCGGAAAATCGACCAGCTTAAGCAGCTTGGACTCAGCCTGGACGAGATCCGCGACGTCATTGATCTCTACTTTACCGATTCGAGCGGCATTCAACCAAAACAAAAAGTACTCGCCATTCTCAAAAAACACCTCGCTGAGGCCGACAGGAAGATTGGCGATCTGCAGCAATTTCGCGCCGATTTGCAGGCCAACATCGAACGCTTCGAGCGCTTCCTGGCCGCGAAACAAAATCTCTAGTTTTTTTGCCCAAAACATGACGTTGACGTCAACATCATATTCTCAAACATCGTCACGAAAAACGCTATTCAGGAGGTACAGATGAGCGAAACAATTGGATTTATTGGACTTGGCAACCTGGGTCTGCCAATCGCCCGTAATCTGCTCGCAAGCGGCTACGCGCTGAAGGTCTACAACCGCACTGCCAGCAAAGCCGAACCATTGCTCGCCCTGGGAGCGCAGCAGGTATCTCAACCGCGCGACGCTTTGACACGTGGAGGCATCGTGATATCGGTCGTCTGGGATGATGTAGCACTGGAAAGTATTGTGATGAGCGAAGGCTTTTTAGAGCAATTGGGGCCTGGCGGCATCCATCTCTCGATGAGCACCATTGCTCCTGCCGCTGCGCAGAATCTGGCTGCCACACATGCCGAACGGGGATGTTATTATGTCGAGGCACCCGTCTTTGGTCGCCCCGAAGCTGCTGCCGCGCGAAAATTGTGGATCTGCCTTGCCGGACCATCGGCCCCTAAAGAACGGGTGCGCCCGCTGCTTGAGGCAATAGGACAGGGCGTTTTCGACTTTGGTGATACCATTGGCGCGGCTACCCTCGTCAAGCTTTGCGGTAACTTCATGGGGACAGCCGCTGTTCAGGCAATGATCGAGGTGACAGGCCTGGCGAAGAAGAGCGGAAACGATCCGACAAAGGTGATCGATATGCTCACTCAAACGCTGTTCTCCGCGCCAATATATCAAAGCTACGGCAGGGTGATCGCCGAAGATCCCGAACGCTACTCTCGCGGTCCAATACCCCTGAAAGATGTCAACCTCTTCAGGGAGACCGCCAGTCAGGTAGAGTCACAAACTCCCCTCGCACATCTTCTACACACCCTTTTGAGTCCCATCAGAAACTAATTATTCGTGTCCCACTCAACAGGTAAGGCCACCCCTCGTGGGTGATTCCTTACCGACTGCCTGACCGCGCAGCGGTAGCCGCAAAAGCGGCGTTGGCCGTCGGAATACAGAGGACAGCCGGTTTCCCTCAGGGAGGCTCGTTGGTATGAGTCTCCACCAATTTCTGCAGCAAATTAGCCAGTTCATGAGGCATCGTCACCTGTGCGGCATGCCCGGTTGGAAGTTCAAAGACTTGCCATCCTGGCTGCCCAGAAAACTGCTGGGCGAAGGAAGCAAAGAAGTCATCGTCCGGTTTTTGCGTACAGTGAATGTAGGTATGTGGCACCAATGATCTCGCCGTGGAATTGCAGAGGTGAATAGGCTGATCAAAGGTGAGCAGCGGCTGATCTGTCCAGTGCCTTCTGAGCCAGCGCATGTCCTCCTCTGTCCCGGTGATTTGCTCGGCATACAAGGGAAGTCGCCACCCATCCCCCTGCTGTCGTGCTAATGCGTAATCGTAGGGGCGCGCTCCAGCGGGAACAAGGTCATGAAGAGACTGATTATCAGCCGGAACAAAGGCATCCAGATAGACGACGTGAGCAAGGCGATCCGGCATACAATCAGCAACGCCAGTAATCACCATGCCCCCATAACTGTGACCAACGAGTATGACCTCCCGGAGCTCTTCAAACTGCAAGACATTCACAATGTCCTGGATATGAGTGTTGAGGCTCATATCAGCAGTGGCGAGATGGACTCGCTCGCCTAACCCCGAGAGCGTTGGCGTCAAAACCTCATGACCCGCAGATCGGAGCAAGGGAGAGACCTTCTTCCAGATCCAGCCACCCGACCAGGCCCCATGAACAAAGACAAATGTTGCCATAGACCTCCTCCATTTCTTGATAGACAGATATGTGCTTCAGCAGATCGCCCAGTCTCAGACCCATGGTCCATCCAGGCGCTGTGCAGCTTGCCCTCGCACTTCGGGGCCAAACCATTTCTCCAAACAATGCAGGGCAAGATCAATGCCTGAAACGACGCCTCCCGAGGTGAGGATATCCCCTTCATCTACCACCGTTTCCGCCAGCACCTGTCAAGTCTCTATTATGAAGGATATCAGGGCTGTTTACCAGGGAGAAGCATACCACGAAGCGGACAGATTCGGCCAGAACGAGTTGGCGGGCGGTTGTCTTCTCACCGTCGAGACATCGCCCTTGTCCCATCGTCATTTCACAAACTTCATGCCGGTGGCCGGCTCGCCCCCTATCGACCCCGTGCCCTTCGTCTCCCACCACACCCTATACGCCTTCCCTCACCTCCCACGTGCCCACCGAAACTGTAGGGCCCCTCTCTTGCGTTTGGCCGGATCACCTTGCGCCCCCAATCATTGCGGACTCACAAAAAACGCGTTACAATGGTCAACGAATCATAGTAGATCTTACACAGAGGTAGGAGATGAACACAGATCAGCAGATTCGCCTGACATCGCTCGCAAGCTGCGCCGGATGCGCGGCAAAAATGGGACCGCAGGACCTGGCACGCGTGCTGCACCCTCTCAAACAACAGGATTCAGCCGCCATCCCCCCCAATCTCCTGATCGGACTCAACGCCATCGATGACGCCGCCGTCTATCGCGTCAACGAGCAGCAGGCCATCATCAGCACCGCCGACTTCTTCCCCCCGGTCGTGGATGACCCCTATACGTTCGGCGCCATCGCGGCTGCCAACGCCCTCAGCGACGTTTACGCCATGGGCGGACAGGTCCTGATGGCCATCAACCTCGTCGCCTGGCCCGATGACCTCCCCGCTGCCCTGCTCAGCGAGATCCTGCGCGGCGGCACCGAGATCGTAGCCCGGGCCGGAGGTGCCATCGCCGGAGGCCACACCATCATCGATAATGAGCCGAAATATGGTCTCTCCGTGACTGGCATCGTTCATCCTCAACATATTTTAACCAAAGGCGGCGCCAGACCCGGTGACCTCCTGGTCCTGAGCAAACCCCTCGGCGCCGGCCTGATCACCACCGCCCATAAACGCGATATCGTCGCGAGCGATGATCTGTACGCCGCCACACAGTCCATGATGCGGCTCAACCGTGCTGCCAGCGAAGCACTGGTCAAAGCACAGAAAGCCAGTGGTGCCGTACATGCCGCCACCGACATCACCGGCTTCGGCCTGCTCGGCCACTCCTGGGAGATGGCCGCGCAAAGCCAGGTCAACATGCGCTTCTCCTACTCCGATCTCCCCCTGCTGCCCAACGTCCTTCACTATGCGCAGCAGGGAGCTATCCCCGGAGGTGCGCAGCGCAACAAGACGCATCTCGCCCCTCACGTGTCCATCGACGAGCGCCTGAGCGAAGCCGAACGTGCGCTGCTCTGGGACCCACAAACCTCGGGGGGACTGCTCGCCGCCATTGACCCGGCACTCTGGCCAGAACTGGCCACGCTCGCGCCCGGCGTAACCTTCTGGCGCATCGGGGAAGTCACTGCCCCCACAACTCAATCGACATTAGAGGTATATTGATTCATGTACGAACAGCTAGAAGAGGTTCTAGGCATACAATTTCATGATCGCTCCCTGCTGCTTCAGGCGCTGACCCATCGCTCTTTTATCCACGACGCAATGGGCGCGGGCCAAAGCTCCAATGAACGGCTCGAATTTCTGGGCGACTCTATCCTCGCATTGGTCAGCGCGGACTTTCTCTATCGCACCTTCCCCGAACTGGCCGAAGGTGAACTGACCGACGTGCGAGCCGCTCTGGTACGCACACAAACGCTGGCACAATTCGCCCGCGATATCAACCTCAGCCAGTTTCTACGTATGGGCAAAGGCGAGCAGCAGGCCGGCGGCGGCCAGCGCGTCCAGGCCTCGGCCTTTGAGGCCGTGCTGGGTGCGATCTATCTCGATCACGGCCTGGAGACCGTTCAGACCTTCCTCTTGCCCAGACTGGAGCCGATTGCACAGAACATCGTCACTCGCCGCCTCTTCAAAGATAATAAATCGCTCTTCCAGGAGCTTGCCCAGGCTCGTGAGGGCATTACACCCTCCTACCGTATCGTCAGCCAGGAAGGGCCCTCGCACAATCGTGAGTTTACTGTCGAAGTACTGGTGGGCGAACAGGTCGCCGGCAGGGGCCAGGGCAAAAATAAACAGACCGCCGAGCAAGAAGCAGCCTATGGAGCACTTGTGAGCCGGGGTTGGATCTAATACTACCCCACACTCGTGGGTAGTTGAGTGGGGAAGGAGGGTTGTATATGCGCTTAGAACATACTCCACGGCCGGAGCAAACCGTACGCGTGAGCGCCAGGCTCATCACATCAAGCACCATCTTGCACCTGTCGTCAGATGAACTGGAACGGGCCGTCAATCAGGAACAAATCGACAATCCCGCGCTCAACGTGGGGGAGCAAAACATCTGCCTCTTTTGCGGCACCCGCCTCTATGGGTCGATCTGCCCTACCTGTGGACATTTCACCCGCATGGAACCATCGATGCCGTCGCTCAGCGATTCGGCGGGCGCGGAGCCCCAGTGGGGCCACCAGCAAACCTTCTACGACATCGATAACGTCGGTTTCGCGCAGGTCGATAGTGATGATGCCTTCGATCCCATGGCGCGCCTCTCTGCGGGCAAGACGCTGGCCGAAACGCTGCTCCAGCAACTGGAAACGCTGATTGCGCCCGGCGACGGCGACATTGCCGAACAATTAGTAGGTAACCTCAACGAGCGCGGCTACCTGGAAATCAGCGTGGCGGATATTGCCCAGATCCTTGAAGTTCCCGTTGAACGCGTCGAGTATGTGCTGAGCCAGCTGCAAACGCTGGAACCTCTGGGCATCGGCGCTCGCGACCTGCGCGAATGCCTGCTCATTCAACTGGATGCCCTGAGCGAACTCCATCCTCCTCATCCACTGGCCCGCACCCTGATCGAGAACTACCTGGACCCTCTCGGTCATAACCACTTTCATGAAATCGCTCGCCAGCTCAAAACCTCGGAGCACGAGGTCCGCGAGAGCAGCCGCTACATCCGCAGCGTCCTGCACCCCTTCCCGGCCCACATCTTCCAACCAGAGAGCACCCGCCAGGGAAGCGGCACCACCTACATCCGTCCGGATGTCATTATCCGCGAAGCAGACAACGGCTACGAAGTCGAGCTGATTGAGAAAAAACGCTATCGTTTCGATATCAAAGCCAGTTACACACACGATGGCGATGAAAGTGCCTCCCCAGAGGTGCAGCGCTACATGCATCATCACGCCGATCACGCCAGGTTCTTCATCGACTGCGTACAGCGGCGCTGGCGCACGCTCCAGCGCGTCACAGAACTGATCACCGATTACCAGCGTGAATTTCTTGCCAGGGGCGTGCGCTACCTGCGTCCCCTCACGCGGGCCGAGGTCGCCACGCGCCTGAGCCTGGATGAGGGGACCGTCAGCCGGGCCACCGCCAACAAGTACGCCCTGCTGCCCAACGGCCGGCTCATGCCCCTCTCCGACTTTTTCGACGGCTCCCTGAGCATCAAAGACGTTATCCGCGAACTGATCCAGTCCGAAGAGCCAGGGCACCGCCTGAGCGACGAAGAGATCGCGCGC
>JAFMRP010001148.1 GCA_017354095.1 Ktedonobacteraceae bacterium | reverse complement strand
AACGTGTGCATGATCGCCAGGATCGTCGTCTCGTCAAAATCTTCTTGACCACGCGAGGACGGGAGCTTGCCCATGTTCTCGAGCCCGTGGCGCTGGCGTTCCATGAACGGCTTTTCCAGGGATTCTCAACTGAAGAACAGCGAGCCTTTCTGGTCTTCTTGCAGCGTCTGGACAGCAGTCTGCCCGGCAGTTCCCGCGATCTTTTGAGCTCGCTTCTCTCCAATGAGTCGAAAGGAGACCAATTGTGAATCAGCAACAACAGAGTAAGGAGCAAGAAATATGTCCTGGTTAACACACCAGCGCCAGGGAGAATCTGGCGAGGCGTCGGCCCTCCAGACGCGAGGGGTCGTCATCACCAATGCCTGGCGCTATGACCTGCGGTTGTGGTTAGGAAACCTGCTGTCTGGAGGGAAGTTACAGACCCTTCGAAACATGACTGCTGACCTGGCCGAGCTGCGCTCCGGCGAGACGGTGCTGGATGTGGGATGCGGCACCGGGGCGCTGGCGCTGGTTGCCTGTGAGCGTATTGGCGCAGCAGGCCGTATGGTTGGCATTGACCCATCACCGCAGATGATTGCCAGTGCTCGCCGCAAAGCGAAGCGAGCTAAACGAGCGATCGACTTTCAACTCGGAGTCATCGAGCATCTCCCGTTCTCCGACCAATCATGCGATGCTGTGATGGCTACGATGATGATGCACCAGTTGCCTGATGATCTCCAGCGTCAAGGACTCTCAGAAATTGCCCGCATTCTCAAACCAGGAGGACGCGTGGTGGTGGTTGATACCAAACGGCCTGATGGCCAGCACCAGGGCCAATCTGCACAGCCGGTTCGTACGCTTCCCTGGGAAAGCAGTCTTCAGGATCAGCCGCAACTGCTCAAGGAAGTCGGCTTCTCACAGATTGAAGCCGGGGATACCGGCTTCCAATTCCGGGGATTTGAAATTGGCTTTGTCAGGGCGCGAAAAAGCTAGCGCGTCACTGTACCGGGGGGTAGGTTAGTATGGGAAAGGCCACCCGCGAGGGGTGGCCTGGTGGAACGAGTCTGGAGGGCTACGGGTGTTTAGTAGCCAGGAGGCTGGTTGTACGGATTATTGTTGGGGGGCTGGTTGTACGGGTAGCCCTGCTGCTGGGGCGGTGGGTACTGACCAGGCTGTGGTGCGTAAGGACCGGGCTGCGGCGGAAACTGGCCGGGCTGCGGTGGATACTGGGTGTTGGGTGGAAACTGGCCGCCAGGTGGGTAAGCGCCGGGTTGATTGATGCTGAAGCCCTGTTGTGGCCTGGTTTTGGGCAGGAAGAGAGAGACAATGGCGAGTATCGCGCCCAGAGCGATCAGGCCACCGCCATAGGTCCAGTTGTTCTTGTAGAAGCCCTGTGGATTTTTGGTGTAGTCCGAAGTGGTAAAGACCTGGTTGGTGCTGCCATTATCGCCTTCAAGCAGCGTCAGCTGGACGACCTCGGCGCCATCGCCTTCAAGATGCGTGCCGAGGGTTGATTTGATATCGACATGCTCTGTCTCGGACGGCGCGTATACAAACGAGATGCGGTAGCCGTTTTTCAGGGTATCGATGCCATTGATAGTCGGTGTAAAGGAGTTTTCGGGCACGACAAACAGATCGTCGCTGCCATCCATTTGCAGATAGCCCTTGTGCTCATCGTCGTCAGCGAGAAAGTGTGCGATTGTGCCCGCGCTATGCGATTGATAAGTGACCTGGTGGGACTGGGTGCCCATGTAGATGCCCACACCAACGATGACGATACCTATGAGCAGTAGAGTAAAGAAGCCTGATGATCGACGCATGGAACCTCGCTTTCGGATTTATGTTTCTCGATAAATGGTTGCTTAAGATATTTCTACTTAGAGATAACGAGAACGCCTGAACAATAATAACATAAAAAATACGGATGGTGTTGGTAAAATTTCACAGTAGTGGCGGGGCCAACCAGGCCCCGCTGGTTATTATTGGTAGGCGTAGATGGCCATGTTTTTGAAGCGGATATTGGAGCCGGCAGGAGCGGCCAGACCAACATCGCCTTGCATGTGAGCGTCACTGACCAGGCCACCCTGGCGTGTGCCGTTGATGTGGAGGACATAGAATTGGCCCTGAACAGACACATCGACGGTTATTGTGCCGCTGAGATGGCCCTGAACGATGTGATCGGTGTGCAATACATCGAGCGCGCCAGTGGCTTCGTTATAGACCGCGCCGGTCCAGGTTCCAGCACCGGGATCGATCAGGTAGACAAACGCGCCTCCTGACTGATGGCGGAAGAGGATGCCAAACGGGCCATTGGAGCCGCCGGAAAGATCGACCTGGACCTGAATAATGTAGTCGCCGGGATAGGACTTGCCGGGCATAGAGGTCAGGTAGGTGGCTGCCAGGTTGTTCCCGCCGGTATTGGAAAGCCTGCTCACCTGGTTCTCGCAGGTGAGAGTGGCGTTAGATGTTTTGCTCCACTTTGCATCGTGGTTGCTATCGCACTGTGGG
>JAFMRP010000242.1 GCA_017354095.1 Ktedonobacteraceae bacterium | reverse complement strand
CGGCAGCTGGCACTCCTGGGAAGCATTCCACTAGGCCAGCGGATGCTCCTGATCAACATATAGCCAGAAAAGGCGATTTATGCATAACGATTCCACTTTTGCATAGTGCAAAGGAATATTACCTTATAACAGAGGCGTTTTACCTTATATAGGGGGTCTCTTGAATAAATCGAGTAAGGAGTCGTTTTCCCTCGCTGATCGTCATTTGTAGTGCCACATTTGTAGCGCGTTATCCGGCCTGCATACCGGCTGTAAATGGTAGTTGATGGGTAAAATGCCGCACATCAGTATCAATTGCGACATTTGGAGGAGGTATGAAATGGTAGTGCAACAATCAGCTATAGCGATCAACATCCCCAAACAGACCAAAAGCAAAGAGCCATCGACCACGGCTCGCCTGCAAGAGATCGCCGCAACCGCCCGTTACCTCAGAACGCCTGAAGGCATCCTGTACGCCCGCATCCCATTCAATGAGCACGAAGAAATTGTTCCGCTGGAGGAGAAGGGAGGTGCGTTCAGGCGCTGGCTTATTCACGCCTACAAGGCACATTATGAGACGCCACCCCCGACCGAAGCGCTGGCGCTGGTGCTGAGCGGGATCGTCGCCGACGCGGCCTTCAAGGGCGAGACAACGCAGGTCGCCATCCGTATCGCGGCCAGAGAGCATCGTCTCTACCTCGACCTGGCCGACGAGCAGAGGCGCTGCGTGGAGATTACCGGGCAGGGCTGGCATGTGCTGGCCAGTTCGCCGGTCGATTTTCTACGCACCTCTGGCATGCTGGCCCTGCCGGAGCCGGTAAGCGGCGGCACGCTTCAGGAGCTGCGCGATATCATCAATGTCAAAGACGAGCGCAGCTTTATCCTGCTGGTGAGCTGGCTGCTCGGTACGTTTCACCCGACCGGCCCCTATCCGGTGCTCTGCCTCAACGGTGAGCAGGGGAGCGGCAAATCAAAAGCGACGGCCCTGCTGAGAAACCTTGTTGATCCACATATCGCCCCGGCCCGCTCCACACCACGAGATATGCGCGATGTCGCGATTGCCGCGCACAATAACATGATCCTGGCCTTCGACAACCTGTCGTCCATCTCGCGTGAGTTCAGCGACGTGCTGTGCAGGATGGCAACCGGCAACGGCTTCGCCACCAGGACATTGTATAGCAACGACCAGGAAACCGTGTTCAGCGCCCGGCGGCCAGTCATCCTGAACGGCATTGAGGATGGACTGATCGGGCAGTCCGACCTGCTCAGCCGCACCATGCACGTCACCCTGGAGCCACCACAGACCTATCGCACCGAAGGCGCTATCGACGCCAGCTTTGAGCAACTGCGCCCCCGGCTGCTTGGCGCGCTGCTGAATATCGTCGTGGCAGCCCTGCGCAACCACCGGGACACGCACCTGAAAAACCCGCCGCGCATGGCCGACTTTGCCTGCTGGGTCACCTCGGCGGAGGAGGCGCTCGGCTGGCCGAAAGGAACGTTCCTGAACGCCTACAACACCAACCAGCAAAACGCCACCAGCATCGTCATGGAATCCTCGCCGGTCGCCCAGGCGCTGGCGCAATTTATGGAGGGACGCGCCAGTTGGGAAGGCTCAACACGCGAACTGCTCGAACAACTCATGCAATACGAGGAGTATCGCGATTCCCGCATCACCCCAAAGCTCGAAACTCGCCTGAGCGGGCATCTCAGCCGCATCGCTCCGGCACTGCGCGGACAGGGCATCGATGCACAAAAATTGCCACGTAACAAAAAGGGGAGTAGATGGCTTCTGCGCAGCACAGAAGAGGATCACGTTGACTTTGAAGCAGCCATTGATCTCCCAGAGACAAAAACCCCTGTTCTCCAGCAGCCTGCGCTTCTTGAGGAGCAACCCGAGCCTGACGACGAGCAGGAGGAGCCAGCAGATATCGACGAAGAACTGGAAGCCTGTAACAGGCTGCTCATGCAGATAGACCTGGCTCGCCAGCAAAGAGCCCTCGCGGCTAAGGGGACCGCCAGTAGTGAAAGTGTAGCAAGTGTAGCAGAAGCTGCTACGCCTGAAAGCGGTGTAGATACCAATAGGTCTGGTGTAGATCAGTGTAAAATAGCTTCAGAGATAGGCAGCACTAACTACACCCATTCCACACGGCCTGCCATGCCATCTCACGCTCATTTCTCCATTACTGGTGTAGACGGTGTAGATACAAAACAGACATATTCTACTCCCCCTGACCAGGAAGAAAAAAGAGAGAAAAAAGAAGAAGCAGAAAAAGGGGGAATTTTACCTACATTAGCTACATCACCCACATCAGACAAGGATGAGGATGAGGAAAACACGGATTGGAGATTGAGTCCGAAGCGGCAGTTCGAACGGCTGCGCCACATGCTGCGCTTTTTGCAGAAAAAGGGCCATCAGGAGCTCTTCTGGCACATGCGTGAGAGCGGCTATCGCAGCGACTTGATATCGCTCAAAGAGTTTCATGACCGCATCCTGTACTGTCTGAAGCAGGGCGGGCTGCTCCAGATGCTGGCCATAGAGCGGATCGAGCAACTGGTGGACAACGAGCTGCTCTGGAAAAAATACGGCAGCCCCTGGACCTATCCTCGCTAAGCGATGATTAAGAGTGTATACGAGCAGCAAAAGGGAACCCATCGGCTGGCTCCGTCGCCTGCTGACCCAACCGGATCGCGATGCAGCAACTCGCTTCAGCGAGAGCCCGCAGGTCGACCAACGAGCCTGTAGACTGGTCCCAAGGCACGATGGCATGCCTTCGGGTCCCCGCTAAAGCGGGCCACTGCACTGAATTTCAGTTGGGTCAGCAAGCGAGGTCAATAGCCTACAGGTCTCATTCGTTGCCTGTAGACGTCCGTACATTCTGAAAGTTCATCACCAGCGGGCGCTATGGTGGATGAGCGCCCGCGCCCGGTCGAGTTCGCCCATGATAATCACCGCCGTTCCATTTGATGCGCTTGAAGCCGTTTGCTGCTCATGATATCCTTGAAAGGTGGGGAAAGATATAGTGAAATCAGGAGGGACTCTGGCTGCACGTGGAAAGGGGGGAATATCCCTCATGAAAGATCAACAGCACGGCGACCCTCACCAGCCGTTGACCGAACGTCTCCGTTTGCAATGCGCACTCATCAATCTCGCGCATGACGCCATCCTGGTCCGCGACCCGCAGGACCGTATCATTTCATGGAACCGGGGCGCGGAGCACCTCTATGGATGGCCGGAACAGGAGGTTATAGGCCAGGTCGCTCATCGCCTGCTTGCGACCACCTTCCCCCAACCACGAGAGACCATCGAACACCTCCTGGAACAAGAAGGGCAGTGGCGCGGTGATCTGATCCAGACAGACCGTAACGGCAGGCAGGTGATCGTCGAAAGTCGCTGGGCGTTGATCCGCGACACACAGGGAGCGCCTGCTGCTATTTTGGAGATCAACCGCGATGTGACTGAACGTCGTCGTTTAGAGCAGCTTGAGCTAGAGGCACGCGCAGAGGCGAAGGCGCGTCTGGATGTCTTGCAGTTGATCCTGGACGAACTGCCAACGGGAGCCTTGCTGGTTCGCGGACTACAGGCGCGGTTGATCTTCGCTAATCGGGCTGCAATCGAACTGTGGGGGGCGAAATGGAAACAGGATCAGTCGATGGAAGACTTCCTCACACAACATGCTCTGCGTCTCTTCTCGGAAGATGGACGACCAATCCCTCAGTTCGATACCGCTATTCGCCACGCCATGACCGAAGGTGTCGTGACACATAAGCGCCAGCAGGTGATTCGACGGCCTGATGGGACAAGCCTTCCCATTCTGGTGAGCGCGATCCCTCTGGATGCGTTCTCCACCCTGCCTCACCTTCCCTCTGCGATGGCAGCGGTACAGGGGTCCTCTGAACGCGTCGTGCTCGTGGTCTACGAGGATGTGACTGCCCTCAAACAGGCTGAAGAGATCAAAGATCAGTTCATTAGTCTGGCAACCCATGAACTGCGAACCCCGTTGACAGTCATTGCAGGATATATCGATATGATACTGAGGCGAGCCAGGCAGGGGAAAGAGCACGAACTGGACGAGTGGCAGCGCAACAAGCTCCAGGAGGTGAAGCGAGCGACGCAGCAATTAGAGCAACTTACAAAAGATCTCCTGGATGTCAGCAGGGTACAGGCAGGGCAATTCCAGCTCCAGCTGCGTCCTACCGAGCTGGTCGCCCTCACCCGGCAGGTCATCGAACGGCTCCAAATGACGACCAAGCGTCATCAGTTATCGCTCCAAACAGCACTTCCCCGCCTCTGGGCCACGGTGGACGCTTTTCGGATCGAACAGGTGCTCTCCAATCTCCTGAGCAATGCCATCAAGTACAGTCCTCGGGGAGGACCCGTCGAGGTAACGCTTGAGGAGGAGACAAAGACCCGGGAAGCGCGTTTCAGTATCCGTGATTACGGCATGGGGATCTCCCGGGACCAGCAGGCGCTCATCTTCGGACGCTTTGTGCGCGCAGACAATGTCCGAACAGCGCGGATCAGCGGAACCGGACTGGGTCTCTATCTCTGCCGGGAGTTAGTCGAACGGCATGGAGGTCGCATCTATTTCGAGTCGCACGAGGGGCGCGGTACGACCTTCTTCTTCTCTCTCCCCTGCAACGCCGAGCAAGCGTAAATAGCAAAAACCACTCACCATCCCCCAATCGGGTGGTTGCGCGCCTGCCCGCCCACGGTCTATACTATGGCATAACGATATATCGCTATCTATGGCGAGCTATTGTCAATCGATCAGACATCAACCAGGAGGACATGAACTATGCCGAAACCGTTTCGTTTTGCCATCGTCACTGCCGGCGCGGGATCGCGCTCCGCGTGGCTTGATCTGGCGCGCAAAGCCGAGGATCAGGGCTACTCGACCCTGCTGATGGTGGATCGCATTATGACGCCATTCGCTCCCCTTACCGCGCTGGCCATGGCGGCCGGGGCCACCACAAAGCTGCGCATTGGCAGCTATGTCTTCTGCAACGACTTCCGCCACCCGGCACTGCTGGCCCGAGAGGTTGCCACGCTCGACCTGCTTTCTGAAGGGCGCTTTGAGCTGGGCATCGGCGCGGGCGTCGGGCCGGCCAACTATACCGAGCTGGGCCTGCCCTTTGAGGAAGCCGGCACGCGCGTCAGCCGCCTTGAGGAAGCGCTGCACATTATCAAGCAGTTCTTTACCCAGGAGGTTGTAAACTTCTCCGGCAAGTACTATACCATCACCGAGATGAAAGGCATGCCCAGGCCGGCCCAGAAGCCTCATCCACCCATTATCCTTGGCTGTGGAGGCAAACGTATGCTCTCGATTGGCGCTCGCGAGGCCGATATCATCGTTGTCACACCCCTACGCGGCGCCCAGGGCCCCGACCCGGCGGATATGACACCTGAACAAAAGGGGGATTTTCTACGCGAGCGAGCGGGTGAGCAGCGTTTCGAGCAGATAGAGCTGGCGCAAACGGCCTATCCCATTATGATCACCGACAGCACGATCGACGTTTCCGTCCAGTCCCGGGCGCTGCCGCCGTTTCTGCCCAAAATGCAGATGAGCACCGAACAGGCGATTGAACACCTGCTGGAACAACGCGATCGCCTTGGCTACTCGTATATCCAGGTCAGCGATAGCCAGGCCGATGCCTTCGCTCCGATTGTGGCACGCCTGGCCGGCAAGTAACAGCAATAAGCCTGCGTGGGCGGCTCAGGAACCGACCAGGGCCGCCCCGCCTGCTATCAGGCATGTTGATAGGCCAGCAGTTCAGCCATCGTCTTAAAACTATATCCCCTGGCTTGCAGTCCCTTGATGATGCTCCCAACGGCATCGAGCGAGGTCGCGCGGCTCTCATACATGGTGTGCAAAATAACAATGGAGCCTGGCTGCGCATGGCTGATGGTGTAGTCGGCAAGCTTTTCCGTCGAGGCCGCCACATCGGACTCAGAATCGGGCTCCACGTCCCACATGATAGTCTTGCGCTGATGCTCGCAGAGATACTGCGGCAGCCCGACCAGCTTCTTGCCAAAGGGTGGGCGGAAATAGATATCACCCTGATAGCCCGCCTGGCGAATCAGACGGTCGGTACGCTCGATCTCGTCCTGGTAAAATGAGTACGGCTTGAAGATCATGCGCTGGTGGGAATACGAATGGTTGCCTACCTCGTGGCCAGCCGCTACAATCATGTGCGCCAGCGCGGGATATTTCTCGATCTGATCGCCGATCAAGAAAAAGGTGGCCTTCACCCGCGCCTCGGCCAGCGTTTGCAGCAGTTTCTCGGTCGTCCCCGGCGCCGGCCCGTCATCGAATGTCAGCGCCACAACCTTCTGATCGGTATTCACGCGCTGCACCAGCGGGCAAAAAAATTGAAACGAGCGGGAATTCATCAGGCCAAGACCACCATACCACAGGCCCGCCAGCACACCCACCAGCACAGGAATGCTGATCAGCACCAGCTTCTTTTTTGAGCGTTTCTTCTTCACAAGTTTCTGCGACGTATCCTGCATTACATGCATCCTTTCCAGTCGAACGGGGTTACCAACAGGCAGCGGAGAGGCCATTACCGCCTCTTCACAGGCCCGGCGACATTGCGATAGCCCGTGTTCTGCTGCTACAATACAGCACAGAGATCACGATGTCTATTTTTTCGCTGAGGAGACCACACATGCAGATTGTGCGTTATCGCACGGCCAGCGGTCAGATCCAGACCGGCCTGCTCTTCGAAGATCAGCGCCTGGCGCGGGCCGATCTTGCCCTGCATCAATTGCTGCGCCTGACGCGGGCGGAACTGCAAGCGCGCATAGCCACGATCCAACGGCAAACGGCCAGCGAGCGGATCGAGCCGCCGCCGCTCGCGCCTATCGACGGCGAAACCGAGGTCTGGGCGGCTGGTGTCACCTATAAGCGCTCGGTGGAGGCACGCGTTGAAGAGAGCGAAACGCCGGATATCTACACACGCGTCTATTCCGCGCCGCGTCCCGAACTCTTCTTCAAGGCCACCCCACGCCGGGTCGCCGGACCCCAACAGCCGATT
>JAFMRP010001147.1 GCA_017354095.1 Ktedonobacteraceae bacterium | reverse complement strand
CCCACCGAACCTACACGCCTTTCCTTACCTCCCTTGCAGAGCGGGCCGGCCTATTCTCTTCTCCTCACGACACAACACCTGCGTCAACACCTGCTCAAGCTCCCGTTGCGGATCGCCCTCCTGCTTCTTGCTGCGCCAGGCCACAAAGCCATCCGGGCGCACAAGCAGCACACCCAGCGCGGAAATACCCGCGCTGGCTTGCCAGCCTCCGCTGGGAGCACGCAGATCGCCTGCAGGACCAATGCGGTACGCCGCCAGATCAATGCCCAGACGAGCCGCTACAACAGCCGCGGCTTTACACCACGCGCCCCCATCCTCACCCACCAGCAGTACAAATCCCTTGCCAAACAGATCAAGCGTAGAGATCCGCTTGCTCTGATACTCAGCCCACATGTGCGGAGCACGTGTCCCGGGCCGCCCATCAAGCCCCAGCAGTCCCCGGCCTGAGAGTAGTTGTACGAAAAGGCTCTTTGGACGCGCCTTCGTATCAACAATGATGGCCGGTGAAGCATACTCGTAGCCATAGCCGAGCAGCCTGGGCATTCTCCGCAGCAGCGCTATAAACGATCCCTTCCCCACCACCACCAGCCCCTGGTCGTCAGCTGCCGCGCCTGACTCCTCAGCCGCGCGCCGCCCAACCGGTCGCCGCTCAATATCATAGGTCGTCAGCAATTCGGGACTAGCCTGCCCTTTTAAGACTGCGGCCAGTTTCCAGGCCAGATTATGGGCATCGGCGATACCCGAGTTCGCTCCCTGCCCACCCCAGGGCGGCATCTGGTGAGCGGCGTCTCCCGCCAGAAAAACGCGCCCATGCTGAAAACCATCCGCTACCCGCACCGCCGACTCCCAGGGCAGAATACTCTTGATCTCAAGCTCAATCTCAGGCATACCAAGCGCAATGCGCAGCAGCTTTTCACAACGCTCAGCGGGAAAATCTTCAGCCTTCTCGCCCTTGCTCGCATTGTATGAGAGATGGAAAACCCATATATCCTTATTATTAATCGAGGTAAACAGGCCGCGTACTTCCGGGCGCTCAATCAGGCACATGCTAAATCGACGCCCACGTACAAGCTCGCTCAAGTCGGCTCGAAACAAAATGTTCAATAGATGTCCCAGCGATCCGCTCCCACTCGTCGAGACACCCAGCGCGCTACGCACCCGGCTGCCAGCACCATCAGCGGCAATCAGATAATCTGCGCGCACCGTGTATTCTTTCCCATCCGCCCGCTCGCGCACAGTTGCCGTTACACCTTCCTCATCCTGTTCAAAACTCAGAAGTTCCGTATTGAAGCGCAGATCACCACCGCGCTCACGCGCCGCCGCCAGCAGCACCGGCTCAAACTTATCTTGCGTACCACGGCTCGCGGTAGTTGGACTAAGGCTCCCCATCAGCCCCGCACCTGGCAACTTCCTTTTCTTCCCCTCTTCCTTTCGTGGCTTCGCCTCTATGACCTCGGCCAGCGTTCGCCCTCTGAAGATACCAAAGGTATCAGCCAGTTCCGCCCCGGCGGCTCGCAGCTTCTCATCAATGCCCAGTTCACGGTATAACTCCATCGTGCGCCCATTAACACCTCGCGCACGCGGATGAATCGAGGTGCCAGCATGCCGCTCAACCAGCAGCGATGCGATGCCTTGACGCGAAAGAAACAGGGAGGCGGAAAGGCCAACGATCCCACCTCCCACAATCAAAACAGGTACATATCTATCAGTCATAATGCTGCTCCTTCTGCTCTACTCCTCACCCTGTCACCCAATCCACAGTCCACAGTATAAAAATCTCCACAGCCACACACATCACCTGACCGGACAGTCCAGGTGGGCGATTCATAGAGGAGAATCAGAACAGCATAACCCGAAAAATCAGTGTTGGGGAATACAGAAATGCAGATACTACAGCAACTTCAGCAGACGCGCAACCTCGCTGGCCTCAACCCGATTAGTCACATTCAACTTGCGATAAATGCTCTGCACCTGCGCCTTCACCGTGTTCACAGAAACCACCAGCTCACGCGCAATCTCAGGATTGGAGCGGCCCACCGCGAGCAGTTGCAGTACACGCTGCTCCTGCATGCTCAGAGGCTCCACAAGCGGCACATCTATCGGAGAACTATCAGAATCCGTCGCTCGCTGCCGGGCAAAGGCCAGCAGTAAACGACGCAGAGCGGCAAGCTGCGCCTCACCCCGCACTGCCGGTAAGATCGACTGCAGCAAAGCCGCCAGCGGCTCTCCCTCATCCAGAAACAGACGCACATAGCCTACGGCATACACACGCTCAAAGAGCTCTTGCAGTTGCTTGCGGGCGGCGGGTAGACGCTTGAGCGCGGCATACGCCAGGGCCATGAGTAGCTGGCCCTCCCAGACAATCCCCATGCGTTCGCCCTCTTGCGCGTCTTCCAACAGGCGTCCAAGCGGCTCCAGAACACTCCCGGCCCGATCCTGCTCAAGCTGCCAGCGCACCCACAACAACGCCTCGCGATCTCGCTGGAGGCGCGGA
>JAFMRP010001146.1 GCA_017354095.1 Ktedonobacteraceae bacterium | reverse complement strand
TCATTGCTTCTCCGAAGGGAAGCTGTTTCTCAGTCGCAATGCTCGTAATGCAGGAAGGGTGGCCGTGGCAATGGTATGTGGTGTTGGGAACTTTTCCCGATAAAGCAGGGCAGTGGGGGAGTTTGGATCGTGAAACACTTTGGTGAATTCAGGGAAGAGTTCATCACCAATAGCCGTCAGTTTGTTGCGTCGTTGATTGGCTTCCTGGCTCAGTTCATAACGATGGCGGGTCAACCCTCGAAGTTGGACAGCGGCTCTACTCGGAGGAGCTGCTGGACGTACTAACTGCATTTTGTCGGCCACCTGGGCTCCCAAAGCAAGTTGCGTGTAGAGCGTATTGGCGAGCCGCAAGGCATCTCGCTTGTCTGTTTTCATCATCCCACCAGGCCGCTTTTGGACATGGATACGATACACAGTGACATCCAACTCAAGAAGGTACTGTTCCAGCAAGCGATGATAATGGCCAGTGTGTTCGAGAAGGATTGTTGCTTGCTCCAATGGGACCAGCTCGCGGATGCGTTCGATGAACATCCGAAAACCCTCTCTCGATTGGGGAAAGCTCAAAGTTGGGCAACCTTCAAAGCGTTCATGGCGGGCGAGCAGGGTTGGGGAGAGAAAGCCTGCGATATGCTGAAATTTGCCGATATCTACCCCGATGTAAAGATTCTCGTTGCACAGTTGAGGAATGATGAGTGTAAGCTTCTGGTTGGTTTGTGATTTGCGTGCCATGTGCAGCTCCCTCCACACGTACAAGGCGAGACACACTTCTACAATCATCCATCTAACAAGTACGTTCGGCGGGCAAGAGAGGCTGGAGCCGTGGATGGGTCATGCCCAAGTACACACCAAAGGTCTACTGGTCCTCAAATTCTCATTAAGGATCGCAACACCATCCCCCAACTAGCGCTCAAGAGTCGATTTCCAACGTAAGCTCAGGGTTCTCCGGCTCACCTTCTCGAAGGAGCGACCTTCGAGAACCTCTCTCAAAGAGGAGCGTACCTAAATCCTTGTGTAAAAGTCAAGTGTTGTGTGTACGTAAGCTGTCACCAGAGGCAGAGTAGCGGGCACGAGGTGCATAAAACAAAAGTAGTGATTTTAACGTTGCCACTGCGAGAGAGGGTAGGCGTCAGTGATTTGGCAACAAAGATTACTCTCGTCTATCGAAACCGTGAGTGGACCGGACCCACGGCGCTAAACGCAGCCGTGAGTCCGCATACGCTCACTGATCAAGGGATCAGCGAAACTTTACCGGTCGTCTGGCGAGCTTCTATAGCTGCATGAGCTTCGGCGGCCCGTCCCAGGGGATACGTCGGGCCGATGATAGCGATGAGTCGCCCGGCAGCGGCCTCGGCCAGTGCGGCCTCGGCATCGACACGTGCTTCTTGTGGCGTTCTGGTGAGCGCAATGCCAAGGGCACCGATCATGCTTATGCCCCGTAATACCAGTTCTTGCGTTTCAATTTGCGTCCACGCGCCAGAGGCGAAGCCATAGAGCGCCAGGCGACCACCGTTGGCTGTGATCAAACGCCTGCCGCCCAACAGTTCCACCAACCGCGTCAAACACAAGATCGGCCCCCTTGCCGCCTGTGGCTTTGCGCACCTGCTCGATCCAGTCACTCTGGCTGTAGTCGATGGCGAGATCAGCTCCAAGCTGACTGATCACCTTGAGTTTCTTCTTCCCATGGGCAGCACCAATCACGGTCCTCGCGCCAGCAGCTTGCACCTGTTGGACTAACTGTGAGCCAAGACTGCCCGATGCCGCGGTGATCAGTACAACTTCACCCGTAGCAACTTTGACCACCTTGAGCAACCCGATCGCTAGTTGGCCTGACAGAATCACTCCAATGGCTTGCTCGATTGATAGCCCTTGGGGAAGAAGGAAGACATTAGAGGCATCGATAGCTACCTGCTCCGCATAGCCACCTGCGTCGTTGTTGGTGCGCGCTACCACGAACTTCCCGATTAACGACTGGTTGACGCCTGATCCAACTCCTATCACCCGGCCTGCGACCTCCAATCCTGGCACATAGGGCAACGGGAATGGCATCGGGTGCTTTCCAGAGCGCAAGAGCGTATCTCCAAAGAGCACTCCCGCCGCCTTGACGCGCGATCACGACCTGACCGGGTCCAGCCTGAGGCTCTTCTCCCTCTTCGAGCCTCAATACATCTGGTGGACCAAACTGATGAATCTGGATAAAACGCATGACGGCATATCTCCTTTTAGAGAAGGAACTCGGGGCGGATTCGGGTGATAAAGTCAAATGGGATCGGGGAAATGGCACCAAGTTGCCGTAAGAGATGGGCTCTCGTGGCATCGATCCACCGTTCTTTGATTTTCCCGTTCTCGACTTTATAGATCCCCATCGTCATCCATGTAGCCTGTTTGTGTGTGGCTGGAACCCCAAAGATCTCGTCACGATGGGTTCCGGCTCCCTCCATACCGAGGACAACGTACTCTCCAGCCACAAACAGGTGCGGGACACGAAGCTCCAGATCT
>JAFMRP010001145.1 GCA_017354095.1 Ktedonobacteraceae bacterium | reverse complement strand
GGAAGAAAGGAGCATCCATTTTGCTCCTCTTACTAGAGAAACATCACCAATACCCTTTTTTATCAGTTCAACCAGAAAAACCTCCTGCTGGTAATACATCTGGTTTTGTATATGCCTGTAAAAATTTTGCTTCTCTGAGCATCTCAAGTTCACTTCAACTTATTGGTTTGTGTAACGATAGGTGTTGGTAAGAGCCATGCGCCAAAGGCGCACCACCCTGCATGAAAGTCATCTATTCTGATGACTTTCAGAAGAAGAAATGCCCTACGAAGCATGATGATATCCTGACTCAGGGCATACAAAAGCACTTCTTGTAAAGGAGAGGCTAGCTTTCGGATTGAGGGACACATTCCATGACAGAGGCAAAGGAAGGAGTGGCGACGCTCCGCACTAGACGGAACCCGGCCTTCTCACACAGCCCGCGATACTCATCCAGGGTACGTTCGCGACCGCCTGGAAAGAAAACTCCCATCTCCATATCCGTGATTTTCCCCAGGTGATAGCGGGTGTCGGTAGGAAGTACTTGTTCTGAGAGCAACAGGATGGCCTTCTTATCCATAGCTCGGCGGCAGGCCTGGAGGATGACGAGACATTGCGCGTCACTCCAGTCGTGCAGCACATTGTTCACCAGATAGGCATCTGCGCCAGGAGGCACTTGCTCGAAGAAACTCCCCCCAACCAGTTCGCAGCGCCCTTGCAGTCCTTCCAGCGCCCCACTGCCACGCATCTGATCAATGACAAAAGGCAAGTCAAAAAGCGTGACGCGCAGCTTCGGATATTTTTTCATAAGTGGGATTGCCACGTTGCCGAATCCGCCCCCAACATCGACGAGATGATGAAAGCGCGAGAAATTGTAGGCGGAAACGACTGCGGTCGCGACCTGGCTGGAGTAGCCAAACATGGCTTCATAAAAAATCTGGCCAGCCTCTGGATTTTGGCCCAGGTAATCGAAGAGAGGCAGCCCATACAACTGCTCAAAAGCGGGACGACCGGTCACGACCGTTTGGGTTAATTCATCCCACGTGCGTTTGTGCCAGGTCTTGTTGAACATGACCAACAGCGGGCGGACCGAACCGGGTGTGTCGCTCAAGAGGTAACGGGAAATGCCGGTTAATGTGAAGCGACCTTCTTTGTCCTGGGCAAAGATCCCCAGGCTGGTCAAGGCCCGCATGAGACGAGAGAGGTAGAGCAGATCTACGCCCGCCAGTGCTGCCAGTTCTTCGGCAGATTTCGCACTGTCCTTTAAGAGATCGGCAATTCCCAATTCAGCTACGGTCATCGTCATGCAGGAGGTGACATAATTGACTGCACTCAATTCCAACATCGCCAGGGGGGCAGGCGTTCCCCGGTAATGGATTTTTCTGAAGAAGTTGCTCAGTTTCAAGGCCAAGCGCATGACAGCGACTGGCGGCAACTTCTGTTCGGCAATTCGATTCTTCTCTTTCGTCGCGCTTTCTTTCACAGAACGCATGTGATCCCTCCTCGCTTATGACCATTCTCATACTTCTTCTCTCTTTGCCTCACAGATGAGGTGGTTACACAAAAGAGTATAGAGAAGAGACGGAAAAAGAACATCCTGCAAAAGTAGGATTAAGGGAGGTATCTGGGGAAGAGTTTTTTTCCCAAGGTAGGATAACAAGGTTCTGGGGGGAGGAGTTTTTTTCCCCCCATAGGCATTAAGTTAAGCAAAGATGACAGCAAAAGCTCCTTGAGAGAAGATGAAGGTAGACAAATTTCATCATTCAAGCAGCCCCATGACGACGAGTGTAACACAGCTTGAAACGATGTTGAACCACGTCTTGAACGAGCGCGCCAACGCGCTGGCAAGAGAAACCGGTTTTGTCAAACGCGAGCGAAAACTGACGGGAGCCACGTTTGTGCAAGTGATGGCGTTGGGTCACTTGCATCAACCCGAGGCAACACTGGATCAGTTGACGCAAGACGCCCAGGTGTGCGGCGTGCAGATCAGTGCCTCGGGGCTGCATCAACGCTGCACGGAACAGGCTGCCACCTTCTTGCAGGCCGTGCTGGCGGAGTTGGTGGAGCAGGTGGTCACGGTCAAAGCAGTTCCAGTGGCTTTGTTCAAGCGCTTTAAGCAGGTGATCCTCGAAGATGCCTCGACGATCGTCTTGCCCATGGATCTAGCTGAGCGGTGGCAAGGATGTGGAGGCAGCAGCGCAGATTCGAGAGAGCACACCGCTTCCTCGCTCAAACTGCATGTCCGCCTGGATCTCAAACAAGGCCAGTTCATCGGTCCTTGCCTGTCTGCTGGACGCGTCCATGAACTGCATGGGCCACTCCGAGAACACAAGCTCCCCGCAGCAGCTTGTATGTGGCAGACCGCGGGTATTGGAGCCTGCAGTGCCTGCGAGAATGGTCCGAACAGGGCGTGCGTTTCTGCCAATATCCCAAAGCCAATACCGTTTTCTACGATCGGCAAGGCAAGCGCATTCATCTGGAGACAGCGCTGCCCCGCACCATTGGGCAGGTGAAGGTC
>JAFMRP010001144.1 GCA_017354095.1 Ktedonobacteraceae bacterium | reverse complement strand
GACCCATCGCTCCTCGCGTGGGCCGGCATCAGCGACCTCTGGAAAACGCTGCTGCAGCACACCCTCGGGGACCGTCTCCTCATCCCAAACACCACGCAGACCTATACCAGCGGCCCCGGCCACCTGCTCACCCACGGTGGTCTGCTGACAATCACAGAGGTCGCTGTCCCTTTTAACATCTGGATACTTGCCCTGCTGCTCATCGGCTATATTCTGGTCATCGGCCCCGTACGCTATCTGCTGGTGAAACGCTACCACCTGCCTCGCGGATGGGGCTGGCGCATCTTTCTGGCTAGCGCGCTCGTCTTTTCTCTGCTCGGCTATACTATCGCCTCCCTTCAACGCACAGCCTCACTCACCAGCAACAGTATCAGCCTGGTCCGCTTCAACCAGGGCAGCGCGTCCAGTACCACCACGCATATAACCACCTATATGGGCCTCTTCGTCCCCAACAAAGGCGATCTGGCCTTGAACTTCCCGGGCAATACTCTCACCCAGCCTCTGGCGGGCCAGTCCATCTCGCGCAGTTCGCTATCCTTCACGCTCGCCGATACCAGCACCACCATCGAAGCGCAAAAAGATGGGACCAGCATGCAGATGCGCGGCCTGAACTCCTGGACCTTCCACCCGCTCGTACAAGAGCAGGATCAACAGATCTCCGGTGGCCTCGTTACCCATCTCGTGCTGCACGATACGACCATCGAGGGCACCATTACCAACAAATTGAACACCGCGCTGAATGACGTCTATGTGCTGCTTCCCCACCAGTTCGCCCACATCGCACGCCTGGACGCGGGCCAGACACAGCAGGTCAAGATTTCGCTCGCCGATCAACCGCAAAACGGAGCGCTCGCCGACGCTATCGCCAGGCAGGGCGGCCTGACCACCCCCTATTTTCCATACTCGAAGAGCCAGCAGCCGCAGAACGACTTCCAGCGTCACGCGGCCCTGCTCTCAGCGCTGAACGGCAGCGGCTTTACCTTCCAGCCGTGCCAGCCCTCCTGCAACAC
The DNA here is from genome assembly GCA_017354095.1 of Ktedonobacteraceae bacterium. Lineage (GTDB taxonomy): Bacteria > Chloroflexota > Ktedonobacteria > Ktedonobacterales > Ktedonobacteraceae > Bu33. The sequence goes on along the minus strand of JAFMRP010001144.1, from coordinate 1,487 downwards.
GCACGCCATTACCGACACCCCTCGATCCATTATTTTCACTACCGGCGGAAATGTGCCTCACGATAGCACCAACAACGACGATGATCCCCTGCTGATCCCCGACGCAATGGCAACGCTGATCGGCTGGGCGGATCAGCCGCTCACAGACGAGGCCACCATCAACGGATCTCATCCTGCCGGACGCCATGAGAGCTTTATTCAGGCTCCTCTGACCATCGATCTATCCCAGACTACCCAGGTCCCGGCTGGCCTGCTCTCCTCGCGCGTGGTCGATATTCAAGGCTACGATGCCCAGGTTATACTATCTGGCCTCTATAGCCTCTCGACTGCCAGCGTCACCTTTGAAATGCAGGCTCCAGGCTCCCTGCCTGCCAGTAGCTATCTGATTACACAGCCTGACCTGGCCCTGCAGCCCGACGCCCAGGGCCATGCGCCATCCGGCGCTCCCAGCCATCTGCGTGCCAGTCTCTACAACTGGCATACCGGCTCCTGGGACCCTCTCTCCTTCAAGCAGCCTGGAGGTGGCGCGCTGGTCACAGACGCGACGTCACATACCGGGCCAGGCGGAAGGCTGCTGGTACAGATCAGCAGCCCGGACCACACTCCTGTCTATTTCAGCAAGCCACTGCTCGCGATAAACACAACCCATTAAAATTGTCATAAATGTTGTAGTGGCAGTCGTCAAGGAAGACAGAACCACATATCGATTCGCGCACAAAAATATTGTTGTATTTCTCACAAAAACTCTGCATTTTCTGTGCTACACTACACACGGCAGAGGATCGTACCCGATCCTAAAAACTCTCCGTATTCTTGAGTACTGGTGTACCTTCGGTTGCGCTAAAGAGGAGCTTCCTGTACGTCTATTTGTATAGGATCCCATTATTGTTTACCCGGGGAGGGTTTATACCATGAGCGTATGCAGATCCTGTGGCCGGCCACTACACAGCGGAGCTTCGTTCTGTAGCTCCTGCGGAGAGGGCCAACCACACCCAGATCCCTTCGCGACAGTGGATGAGCGGCCAACCGCCGCGTTTGCCGGTTCTGAACAGGCAACCATACTGAGCAAATCACGCGAACAAGACATCATTTCCATGCAAAATACCTCGCTGCTAGAGGATAAAAAACTGGCCGACGAGGGTACGCTGCTCTTGCCTGCTGACCTCTCTACCAGCGAGGAAGAGGATGAAGAGAAGCGAAAGCGACGCCTTGCGCTGCTAGGCTTAGCGGCTCTGGGCGAGGGTTTGAGCGGTGGCGGGAACGTGACGATGCCGGTGGTCCAGGGCCTGCCCCAGGTCAATCAGGCTCCCGTAGTCCAGGGCATGCCGCAGGTCGGCAGTGCTCCAGGCGGGCTCGGCATACAGTCAGGTGGTTCTGGCGCGCAGCCGTCTCTTCCTGGTAATCTTGTTGACTCACCACCCGGCCAGGCTGGCTCGCTGCCGTGGCGCGCAAGCCCACCAGCCCCCGGAGGCAGCCCTGGCCCGCAC
>JAFMRP010001143.1 GCA_017354095.1 Ktedonobacteraceae bacterium | reverse complement strand
TCATCGTAATGGTAGCGTAGGCGCCATCCATTTGTAGCTCAATTAACTCGTAGGACATGGTTGTCGCTCCTTCCAGTTAAGCTAATAGATCGCGTCATCGAGCATAACACGCGCCAATTCCCCTGCGGCGGTAACATTCGGCATATGGCCAGCGGAGGGTATACGGATCAGCCGGGCATTGGGGATGCTGCGGAGGAAATCGCCAGCGCAACTGGCCGGGAGGATGCGATCGCGCTCGCCCCAAAAAATGGTTGTTGGCGCCTGAATCTGAGGCAGCAGGTCATCCAGCCCATCGTCAGGATCATAACTTTTTATAAAGCCGACAAAGGCCGGGCGCCGCGAGTTATGTACCATCGCATCCAGGATAAAATCAGGCACCGGCAGTCGATGCTCCAGCATACCGTGAATGTAGCGCCGCGCGCTCTCGCGATCAGGGGTAAACGGTGAGCGCATGCCATCGCGATGCAATCCGGCGCTATTGACAAGATAGAGGCGTTGTACACGTTCAGGGTTCTCAGCGGCATAGCGAGCGGTGATCCAGCCGCCGAGCGAGTGACCAGCTAGTATGATGCGTGGCCAGCCCATGATCTCGATAAAGCGTTTGAGATAGTGCACATGTGTGCGTACTCCAGCGCCTTCGGGGGCCAGCGGAGTCTGTCCAAAGCCGGGCATGTCCAGGGCATATACGCGATATTCCCGGCTGAGATAGGGCAGCATGAAAGCCCAGTTTCCGGCCGAACCGCCCAGGCCGTGGACCAGCACAAGGGGATCGCCTCGCTGTCCGACGCTATAGTAGCGCACCGGCAGGCCATCGACATGGCAGGTTGCCTCGCGTGCGCCCGCCAGCAACATGCCACCGCGAACGACATTATTGACGGTCTCACGAGGATGGCGATAGAGCCGTATAGTAAGGGCTGCCAGGCCACTCATCGCGGCCAGCGAGCCCGCCGCCATCGTAGCAGGCAGCGATTTTCTGATCGCAGGCATGATTATCCTCTCAGAGTGATGAGCATTCAGCGCGTTAAGAGGTGCTTCCTGTTCAGTGTATCACCTGACAGCAGGGGATACCAGTTTGTAATTGTTGTTTTCTGCAGGGCTTTCTAATGCTCCCACCTCGCTGACCTCTTGTCCAGACCGCCAACGCCGCTAGCGCGGCTAGCGCTGCGCGCTCAGGCGGTCTGGGAGGAATCGCCTGCGGCGGCTCGCTGGAAAAAAAAGATTCTCCGGGGGCTGCGCCCCCGATCCCCCGCGCAGGGGAGCAGCCCCTACACCCCGCTTAAGTGAATGGATATGCGGACTTCGCCCCTGTACCCCGCTTTGCACGAGAACTGGAAAGCCCTGGCTTTCACGCCAGCCACTTTTGCAACTGGTGGAACTTGTGTATAATTCTATGATAATATACATGGATGACAATACTGTTATAAGCAGCCAGCGCACCAGGAGGGAGCGTCACAATGTCATATAACTATGAAAATAATCCGAACAACTACGGTTACGGTGACTACAATCAGGGACCCAATCCCTACCAGCAGGGGCAACAGGGGCAATATGCCAACCCCTACCAGCAGGGGCCCAATCCCTATCAACAGGGCGCGGCATATGCAGCACCCAACCTTTACGGGCAGAACCTGGTCCAGACGCGCATCCAAAGTGTGATGAGCCAGGTCTATCTGTGGATGACCGGAGGACTGCTGGTAACCGGAGCGGTGGCGGTATTCACCACGCAGACGCCAGCCCTGCTCCAACTCATCTATGGAACGCCATTCGTTTTCTTCGCGTTGCTGTTACTGGAGATTGGCCTGGTCTGGGGGATCAGCGCCAGTATTCGCCGCATAGCTCCGTCTACCGCGACAGCGCTGTTTGTGCTCTACTCGGCGATCAACGGCCTGACGCTATCGGTGTTCTTCCTCGTCTACACCAGCCAATCTATCGCCAGTACATTTTTTATTGCCGGCGGTATGTTCGCGTTGATGAGCCTGTATGGCTTCACCACCAAGCGTGACTTGAGCACGATTGGTAACATGGCGATGATGGCGCTGGTGGGTATCATTCTGGCCTCGCTGGTCAACCTGTTCCTGCACAGCACGGGGCTCTACTGGATCATCACCTATCTGGGTGTTTTGATCTTTGTTGGCCTGACCGCCTGGGACACACAGAAGATCAAGCGTATGATTGGCGCGACCAATCCAGCGGACATGGACACCACGCAGCGTATCGTCATCATTGGCGCGTTGGAGCTTTACCTGGACTTTGTGAACCTGTTCCTGTTCCTGCTGCGCATCTTTGGACGCCGTCGTTAGGCGAGATTGTCAGAAAAACTGGTTGCCGGGAGCTTGTGCTCCCGGCAATTTTTTATTTGCTGGAAAGTAGCCATTCCAGGTCATGTTTCCCTGTTTTTGCTGCTTTACTTCGTTCTACACAGAAGAAACATCTGATAGGTTCTAAAAGAGAGAACTTATCTTATTGACAAGTAGAACACTAGAAAGCAACAGATTAAG
>JAFMRP010001142.1 GCA_017354095.1 Ktedonobacteraceae bacterium | reverse complement strand
AGAACACGCGCCCAGGGCGGGCCGAGATTGCGCAGTCGGTAGCACGTGGGACCGGTCAGCAACCGCGAGGAGACGGCAAAGAGGAAGTGTGCTTCCAGCCCCAGTCGAAGCCCCTCCGACTGCATTGAGGGCAAGAGGGCGACACTGATCTCGGCAAGCTTCTGAGCGAAGGTTGGAGCAAGTTGTGGGTCGCACCGATCCGACGGCGTTGCCAGGAGACAGCGGGATGAAGAGCCGGTGAGGTCGCTTGAGAGATGGTTCGGCACCTGGTCCGAGCCCAGGACGCTCTCAGCGGCGGCCAGCGATGCAGCTAAAGTCACCCGGGTCGAAATATTCCCGGTCTTCGCCGACTCCCACCGCTTGGTGGCCTCCAGTGCACCTGATGGATCCAGTTCCGCGCCTTCCTTCAGCAGAGGTTCCGCCTCATCGTGCCGGCCTTCGGCCTCCAGGCGCAGCCCCAGGCGTGTCACCGCTCTGGCTAGAGCCTGGAGATGAAGCGCAGTTCGGAAAACCGCCAGGCTACGGGCAGCCTGCACAGCAATGTGGTCGGCTGTTAGCGCCTGGTTGATTCGGCCCTGTGCTGCATGTATCTCCGAAGCCACGCTCGCCGCCGTCCTCAGGTATCCCCAATGCATGGCAGCGTCTGGAGCATTATTTATGTTATGGATGCGTGAAGAGTAGAGCTGAATCGCGCTTTCCGCAGATGCAACCGCCAGATCGGGGTCTCCATGCATCCACTGCACCTCGGCGTTCAGTGCCAGCACGCGAGCCAGATCCATGTAGTGCGGATCGTCATCACGTCCGGTGAAAAGGCGACGGTACACTATGACCGCAGAGTCGAGCGCCATCACAGCCGAAGCGCCGTAACCAAGAACTCCCTGGGCCAAACCTTTTCGAGCCTGCACGTCTGCAACCAAAGCATCGATGCCAGACACACCCGCCGCGCTTAGCTCGAGATACTTTTGTTCGCTCTCTTGTAAAGCCTTGGACGCCTCCTCACAACGACCGGTCGCCATGAGTGAACTCGCCAGATTGTAGAGTTCGTCAGGGACATGCAGCAGCTCCTCAGGATCCTCAGGATGCGCGAGAGCCAGATTACGGGCGATCTTCAGCAGCGCTTCCTGAACCGGCAATGCCTCTTCGTGTCGCCCTGTCAGTCTCAGCTCCTGCGCTTTCCACGCCAGCCGTTTGGCGCGTGACCTCAGCCACCTCTCTCTCCATTGATTCAAATCCAAGCTCCTTCCTACGGATCGACTCGTCCTAGCGCCCGAGTCGTCAGGCGTTGCCTGCAGATCGTCCATCGTGTAAACGGCGCTGAGAAGGTATACCGTCTTTGCATTTGCGGTGATTCATTAGCGAATGAGGTTGGGTATATTGTTATAGACAACTCCCATCAGGCCTACTTTAGCAATCAATACCGCAGCATCCTGCTCATCATACATGGAGCGTTGGAAAGCGGCCCGTTGGTTGAGGCCCAAAAGTCTGCCGTACATCTTGTAGTCCTTGAAGGGCGCTTCATACCCAACCATCGAGTATGATCGTACCTGACGCTTTTCATCATCGCTCAGGCGAGGCCACTCTTGTCGGACGCCTGTCCAGAATGATGCCATCTCGGTTAAGAATCGCGGCATCCGATCGCCTTTGGAGCCATTGAACATGTGGTTCAGTTTGCTGGACACCCGGTCGATCGCCTCATTTGATACTTCCTGGTGATGCGGCTCTCCCTTTGATTTGGTGAAAATGCTGAGATTGACCAGCGCGATCACATCCGTCTCAGTCATCAGCCGATTACACTTGGGATCGACCACGCGCACCGGATCCGGTTCAGTGAGCAATCGGAGTTCGGTCGTGTTCTGCATGTCGGAATCGAAATAGTTAGCCCGAAGCAGGTTGTGGCGCAGAGTAACCGCTCCCGGAGTGCCGTCCTGTTCGCGCAAGATTTTTGCATACTCCAGAAAAGGCTTGGTGGCCTCATGTATACCGGCCCGGTCCTTGCCCTTCTTAATATATAAAGCGATGAATTCGTCGGTCACCTTTCGTAGTTCGTCGTCACGCAATCCACGCCGCAACCAGGCCTCATAAAACTCCTTCTGTTCACGCTCCACTACTGGATCGGAAGCCCCTGTGGCGCTCTTACACGAGACAAATGCCGCCATCAGTAGCAGGCAGGCGAGCGCAAGGCTTCCGCAACAAGCAGGCAGAAAACGGTGTTTACGCGACTTGAATCCATTCGATGAGATATACATTGCCCTTAAGAGCATAGCTATGTCCTTTCTATGCAGGTTGAATACCGACCCGACGCCAACAGGTTTCAGTATCCGGTCAGGTGTCAATTTCAATGTCATATTTTCACTGAACTATAGGGTTCATGAACTCTCTGTGATATTGCCATTCGCTCGAAAAATATTTGGCTGCGCGACACATTTCAGCGACCTGACTAAAATTTTGGTGGCGCAGACGATATCATCGAATTATAGCGGCGCAATTTCGGTATAATGCGG
>JAFMRP010000241.1 GCA_017354095.1 Ktedonobacteraceae bacterium | reverse complement strand
CGCCACGCACATTGATTACCAACCAGCCAGGAGCGCTCAAACAGTTCTACCAGGAGTGTCATGGTCAGGTGATCTGCAAACCGCTCTACGGTGGAAACATCGGCGTCACGCTGGAGGAATGGGACGTGATCTATACGAGCCTCGTCACCCCTCAAGATCTGGAGCACGCTGAGCAAGTGACATATCAGGCCCATCAATTCCAACAGTACATCGACAAAGCCTATGAGGTGCGCGTGACGATCGTTGGCCGTCAGGTCTTCGCCGCCCGGATCGAGGCCCCAAAGGGCAATACCGATTTTCGCACGGACTATCCTCGCCTCACGCATACTCCTTATCAACTCCCAGCAGCATTAGAACAGGCATGTATCAATCTCGTTGCGCTGCTAGGACTTCATTATGGGGCAATCGACATCATAAGAGAGAAGAGTGGTGACTACTACTTTTTAGAGATTAATCCGGCGGGACAATACCACTGGATTGAGTACTACACGGGTCTGCCAATCACCAAAGCGATCGTTGACGCACTCATCTCGGCAGGAGGATCATATGAGTACTGAGGCACTTCTGACGGCTATTCGACAAAAAGTACCACTCTCTCCCTCTGTTCAAGAGGCATTTCGTCAGATCGACCGTGCACGCTTTGTCCCATTCCATTATCGCCATGATGGCCCAACGTGGAAGCGGGAATCTGCCGGTGATCTCGTGTACCAGGATCTGGCCTTGACCACCCAGATCACCAATGGGCTTCCCTCCTCTTCCAGTTCCCAGCCCTCCATCATGGCCGCTATGCTAGAGGCGCTGGATGTGCGTCAGGGAATGCGCGTGCTAGAAATAGGGACCGGCACCGGCTATAACGTCGCACTCCTGGCACATCTGGTAGGAGAGAGGGGACATGTGACGAGCGTCGATATTGATTCTCAGCTCATTGCACAGGCAAGGGAGAGTGTAATGCACGTCGGGCTGGCTCAGCGTGCGACGCTCCTACAGGCAGATGGATGCGCAGGGTATGCGCCAGCAGCCCCCTACGATCGTGTCATACTCACCGCAGGCTTTCGCCAGATCGAGCGAATCTGGCTGCAACAACTTGCCGATAGAGGCATCTTCATCGGCAATCTTCGAGGGAGGATCGCGAGTGTCCTTCTCAAACTGGAAAAGCAGGGGCAGGAGATTGCCGGCCAGATTCTCCCCCAGACGGCTTACTTTATGGAGATCCATAAAGAGAAGGCCTATCCTGCGATATGTGCTCCTGACTGGCAGCAGTATGACCTTCTGCCAGCACAATCGATGCAAGCAGAACAGACACTGCTCCAGTTGCTTGATCGGCAAGCCTTCCTCTTCTTTCTTGAGACGCAGGAACCCCAGATGGAGTTCCATCTACGCGCCTTTGGGACGCCGGGGCAGCATACGATCTGCAAGGTCTTTCTTCGCGATCAGAGTACGGCAACCATCTCTCCTGATGGAACAGTGGAGGCACGAGGGGATGCCTGGGAGCGAATAGAGAGGGCCTATCAGCGCTATTGCGAGCAAGGATCTCCGACCTTCGACGAGTACGACGTACAAGCATTTCAAAACGTGGTAGGTGAAATGCGATCATGTATATAGCGGTGAGCACTCGAGACCTGTTTGCCGTCATGGTCTCTCCCTTCGCGACGCGCAAGCAGGGCATTGGGCAACAACTGCCTTTTACACACCTAAAGTGAAACTAGTTTCTTCCTTTTAAGCCAAGCCTGACTTTTTGTTCCATTGGTGATGTGTAGAACGTTGGGTAACCTATAATCCTGCCTGATATGCTGAGAAACTAAAATTAGTGTGAGGTATTTCATAGAGAGAGATGTGGGTATTCTTTTATATTAAGTGGGTAACATTCAAAATGATCATAGCTCGAGAGATGCTGAAGTGGAAGTGGCATCATCTTATGGTAGCATGGGGCATAGCATGAGAAGAAGTCTCTCCGTTATTCATGGCAATGCGCAAAGGAAAGACGGTGTGAGTCAGGAGCAAGAACAGGCACATCAAGTCAGACAGCCGGTGGAATCGATAGACGTGCATTGCCCCATCTGTGAGCAGATAGATCGCGTTGAGCGCGTGTCGTCGATGTATTGCAGCGGGCTCAGCTCTACCAATACGCAAGACAGAGTCATCCATAATGGAATCGGCTACGCCTTCGGCTCGACGAGTCGCCCTAGCACACCGGCAGTGATACATACGGAGGAGAGAATAGAGCTGTCGAGCACCTCCCAGACAGCCATCAGCAAGATGTTCGCGCCTCCTCTTTCGCCAGCCGCCACATATACCAGAAAGCTGGTGGTCCCCTGGACGTTGATGTTTTGTGCCAGCCTCGCCTGTTTCGTCACTTCGTGCATCGTTCTCCCGAATATTTTCTCTTTTGGTTCCCTCAATCTCATGGAAACCTTGATGATCGTTGCTATCCCGCTCCTGTTGTTGCTCTCATCCATCGTTGGGCTCTTAAAATTGACGAAGAATTTGCGGAAAGTGAAGGCACGAGAGGCGGAAGAACAACCTCGTTGGGAACAGGCAATGGCCAACTGGTCCAGCTTGTACTGGTGCGCTCGTGATGCGATTATCTTTTTCCCTGACAGTGGTCGCTACGCTCAATCTGATGAGATAGGGAAGCTTCTGTAATCTCCTCATCAGGGAGTCACGGCAAAAAGCAAAAAGAGCGCGTCTAGACAGCAATGCCTGAGAGTAGTAAGTAAGCGCGGCCTATCATTGACAAGCATCGGAAATCAGTGGGAAGGGATACTCGGCAGAATGTTCTCAGCGAGGGGTTCTTCCGCTAAAGGGTATGCTCCCCTTTCAAGAGGTTGGTTGCAGCCTTCTGCCGTTTACTGTGATGCCTGTGATACCGCGAACCGCCCACAGGCACGGTTTTGTATTGCTTGTGGTCAGGCGATGCTGGCCGCTTCTTCGCTTCCCCCACGGTCCAAGCCACACCTGCGGTCTCTTCTGCCACACCAACGATCCCGCCAGGATCGACTCCCAGCGCTCCTTCGCTGGCCAGGTTGCTGCCTGCCCACTCCCTGCTCAAGCAGCGCTATCTGATCCTGATCCGACTTGACCAGAGTGGGATGGGGGCCGTCTACCACGCAGCAGATATCCAGTTGGGGAACCGGCTGATGGCGGTCGGGGTATCGCCGTCCGCCGATGGCCCCTGCTTGGCAGCTTGCCTCATTCCGTAGATCGCAAATGCCCATCGTCCTGCCAGAGCCTAACGCTGCCACAAAGACATGCCAGCGGCGAGTGTGCCATGCCTGACGTAAGGATCCCCGGAAACGGCGTTCAAGGGGGTCTCAATATTCCGGTTGCCAATGGCTTTCACCAGCGATTTTCCCCCTCTTACTCTTGAGTGGCAACTCCGTCTTGTGATTCCTCCCCATCAGGAGAAACGAATGCACGTATCGTTTGAAGATGCCTTCCTGTGTCATCATGTCCTTTTTGTGTTGTTTGCAATTGGCTCTCAAGTTTATCTAGCCATGCCATACATTCATGCTCAAGAGTATCGAGCGCATCCTGAGCTTTTGCAGCTCCGTCCCGAATGGACGCTTGTATTGCCCTTATCTGTCTGTTTGGTGAGACAGAAGGGCGTTGAGCTACCTGCTTCACCAGGGAAGCGAGATGTCCCACTTGTTGCTGCACATCGACAAGCGTGGTAGCCATCTGGGGCAATTCCGGAAGGGTATATGCTTGTTGAATCGCCTTCAGCAGCCCCTGTTGCAGATGCTCAGAACTGCTTTGGAGTTCCATGCGGATAGAAGCGAGGTCTGGTGAAATACGCGCTTGCTTATGAATCTCCTCGGTTAGCACCTCAACCTTATCAGTGACCCCCTCCCGGAGCCTCTCTTGCTCTTTTATGAGGGTCTGTTCGACGGCTTGTATTTGGCCGACGACGTCGGCACGCAGTCGCGACAATTCTGAAGGGAAGAGTGAGATCTGCCGAGCTTGTGTATCCAGAGTGTGTTTGACGGTCTCCAATTCACGGGTAACCTCACTACGGAGCTGATCTCGCCCTTGGACAAGCGTCCGCGTCAGCGTTTCTACTGCCAAGCGTAACTGCTCCAATGCTTCACGGTTCTTTCTGGAGAAGTCGAACATGTCTAAAATCCTTTCCCTTGTGGTTATCGGGCTTGGTGGTGTTACGGTGATAGAGGGAGAGGAAGATGACTCTCCCGCTGCAGAAGGAGTTGTCGCAAACGGGATAGGCTCTTCTCGTGGTGCGGAGGGTTCTGTGTGAGCGATCCGTTCAGAGAGATCGTCGCCTTCCACCTCCTCAGTCTCATTATCAGCAATGTGCAACGCTTCTGGGAACTCTTGCTCGACCTCTGTTGGCGGAACAGAGAGGTCCATTGATGGCTGGCCTGCCTGTTCTTTCGCTTTTTTTCGTAGTTCTGCACGCTCCCTCGACGCGTCGAGGGCTTTGCCGAAGTGATAAAAATATTTGCCTTGTCTGCTACGGTGAGCGGCAACAAAAAAATCTTCTGGATAGCCTTGCAGGTCATGGCAGACGAAGACCCGATATCGCCCGCGCTTCTCTTTTTTCTTAGCAAGGAACCAGGTCCAGAAGTTGTTAGCATACCAGACGAGCGTGTCATAGCTGCGGTCAACGAGCCGTTCTTGCATCTGCTCATAGGTCACTTCCCAGTGATTGGTCTCTGCATTGACGAAGAAGCGGTAGAGCTCTCTGATCTGGTCTTCAAAGCTTTTCAGTTCTCACATTTTCTGTCTTTCCGCTGATTGTTCTTGACTCCTTTGACTCTTGCGTGCTCTCTGAACGAAAGAGGGAGAGCCGGGATGTTGCTGACGGTATAGATGGAAAAATGCTACTATATACGCTTCATATCCTTTAGGAAGCATAAATGATGCATGGCATTCCCAAGGGTGAATCTAGCGATAAGGGAACATACTACGGAAAAATGGAAAGAGGATATTAATAAGTATAGTAGCAAAAAGAAGATAGTCAAGATAAAAAATCACCATTATACAATGATGATGATGGTTAATTTTGTCACTCTCAAAGCTCCTTCACGCATCAGAAAATATAGGACATGTGAACCAGAGCTTGTCAGGTATTTGGGTCCTCTCATACCTGAATACTCTCATGAAAAAGCGGTGAAAGCAAAAACGAGCAGGGAAAAGGTGATAAAAGGACATTAAGGAAATAAAAAGAGAAACCAATGCCGTCTCCAACTATCGGATGAGCTTCCTCTTGACTATTGAGGAAAGTAAGGAGCTGCTAAGCAGGCATCACTGTCATTTATCACAAAAGAAGGTTCTTCCCACGGGATACGCAACGAGCTGACAGCAAACTAGCAGCGTGAAGAAAAAAGAGACCTCTCATGAGAGAGCAACAAAACAGACTCTCATGAGGAGGTCGCTTTAGGTATGATACCGAACTCAAGCATAGAGGTTCAAACCTCTCCTGTGGATCGTCCTTCTGTTCCTGCATGGTTTGCTGAAGTGGTCATCCTGTCTCAGCACCTCACAACGAAAGGGATTCTCGAAGCTTTTTCCCATCAAGTCCCATTGGTGCGGGGACGCTTCGGCAGCTATGAGCCCATTGATTTTCTCGCGCTCCTGTTCGGATACACGATGAGTGGAGAACGAACGTTATCAGATTTCTTTGAACGTGTCATTCCATTTGGACCAGCCTTCATGGCCCTGTTTGGGCGTGCTGATCTTCCCCATCGTGCTACATTGAGTCGTTTCTTGGCCGATGTAGACCGCCCCTGTCTGGAAGCATTTCGCAAACTCTTTGAGGAATTTAGCTTTGCTGAGGGGTGGACCTCGGAGACGATCGGGGGAATTTGGGATCGGCAGGGTCGCCGCTACATCGTCTTTGATGTCGATGCCACCCGTCAGGCCGCACGACAGCGAGCGTTGCCCTGTGATCCAACGTTGCCTCCCCCTCACCGCCGACTCAATGCTGTCTGTGAGCCAAGCTACACCGGGAGAAAACGGGGAGAGGTGGTTCGCACCCGCACCGTCGCTCTTCAGATGCATACTCGTCAATGGATTGGCACCTATGGGGGCCGAGGCAATGGTGATTATCAAGGAGAACTTGCTTCGGCGCTCAGGGCCATTACGACCTATTTGAAGTTCTTTGCTCTCACTCCAGAAGCCGCCCTCGTTCGTCTCGACGGGCAATATGGTGACACAGTAGCGATTGCTCAATTGATTGAGGCAGGGGTGTATCTGGTCACACGGGCGAGAGGGTATCGAGTCCTGGAACATCCACAAATCCAACGCGTACTGGCTCATCCACCAACAGCATCCGTGACGAGAGTGAACAGCGAGGAGATCGTCGAGTTGTTTGATGGTGGCTGGCTGCAATTGGATGAGGGGGTGCCTCAAACTCGCATCATTGTGGCTCGACACCGCATCCCTACATCAGGGAAGAAGATTTCGGTCGGCAAGTGCATCGGCGAGTGGGTCTATGAGATCTTCATCACGACCCTGCCCAGCGATGGGTTCCTCGTCGAGGATGTGCTCGATCTCTATCATGGGCGGGGAGCCTTCGAGGCCGTGCTCGCTGATGAAGATCTCGAAGAAGACCCAGACCGGTGGTGCTCCTACACAGAATGTGGGCAGGAGCTGTGGCAGGTGGCCTGCCAATGGGTGTGGAACCTCCGCCTCTCACTTGGAAAAACGATGCAGGAAGCTGAACTCCGCGAGATGGAGTGGGCGCCTCCCAAAGAAGCTCCCCTTTCGCTCGAAGCTGTGGAGGACTCACCCCAGGAGTATGGCCCGTGGCAGTGGGCGAGAGCGTTCGGAGCGGCAACTGGTCGCTTCGGAGCCGACGCCTTTGTCCTGCAAGAGGACGGCAAGCTGCGCTGTCCAGCAGGATCAAGCCTCTGGCTGAGCGAAGTCCGTCAAGAAAATGCCTTTACGCAACGTGCTACGTACCTGGGTTTCCGAAGAGACTGTGAGCCTTGTGCTCTCAAAGAGCAGTGCCTGGGGCGAGGCGCGAAAGGCAACCGTGCTCGCCGGGTGAGTGCTGTTCGTCGCCTCTTGCCCGCGCCC
>JAFMRP010000240.1 GCA_017354095.1 Ktedonobacteraceae bacterium | reverse complement strand
CACCACCGTGACTGAAGAGAGCGCCATCGCTGCCGCCGCGAAGATCGGCGCCTGCCCCTTGAGCACCGGGATCAGCGGCGAGAGGATCGCTGTCGGGATCAGCACCACGTTATAGGCAAACGCCCAGAATAGGTTCTGCTTGATCGTGCGCATCGTCGCTCGTGAGAGCGAGAGCGCCGTCGCCACACTCCCCAGATCCCCCTTTACCAGCGTGATGTCCCCGGCTTCCATCGCGATATCCGTCCCCGTCCCCATCGCGATCCCGGCGTCCGCCTGTACTAATGCTGGCGCATCGTTGATCCCATCTCCAGCAAACGCTACTACCTGCCCCTGCTCCTGCAACTGTTTCACCTGGCTCGCCTTCTCTTGGGGCAGCACTTCGGCCAGCACCCGATCCGCTGCGATCCCCACCTGCTCCGCAATGGCCTCCGCCGTGCGTCGATTATCTCCTGTCACCATCCAGACGTCGAGTCCCTGTGCCTGAAGCTGCTTGATCGCCTCCGCAGCGCCCGCTTTGACCGTATCGGCGACCGCCATCACTCCCAGCAGCTGCCCATCGCAGGCTGCCAGCATCGCCGTCTTGCCCTGGGCCTCCAGCGCTTCCACCTGTTCGGTGAAGGCTCCATACGAGAGGCCGCGCTCGTCAAACAGTTTCCTGGTTCCAACCAGGATCGTCTGCCCTTCCACCCTCGCTTCGACGCCACGACCTACCAACGCCGTAAAGTGTTCTAGTTCGGCCGACAGCGCGATGCCGCGCGCTCTGGCCCCATCCACCAGTGCGGCTGCCAGTGGATGCTCCGAACCCTGCTCGGCCAGCGCCACCAGGCGCAGCATCTCCTCTGTTTGCTCCTCCGCGACTGCCAGTACATCGGTCAGTTCCGGCTGACCGTTGGTGATCGTGCCGGTTTTGTCCAGCAACACCGCCTGCACCGCCTGGAGGCGCTCCAGACTCTCTCCTCCTTTGATCAGAATACCTTGCTCTGCTCCCTTACCCATCCCAACCATGATGGCCGTTGGGGTAGCCAGCCCCAGCGCGCACGGACAGGCCACCACCAGCACTGCCATCGCGGCAACGATCGCCATGATCCAGGCATTGCTCCCGGCCATCTCCATCATGCTGCCACCTGCCATGCTCATGGGCAAACCAACGGTGTTCCCAATGATTGCCCACCCGAGGAAGGTCAGTGTACCCAGGACGAGCACCACCGGCACAAAGATGCCCGAGATCGTATCGGCCAATCGCTGAATGGGTGCCTTGCTGCCTTGCGCTTGCTCGACCAGGCGGATAATCTGTGCCAGCATCGTCTGCCTCCCAACAGCAGTCGCCCGCATGCGCAACAACCCACGCTGGTTGATCGTCGCTCCGATGAGCGGATCGTCCGCTGCTTTCTCCACGGGCATGCTCTCACCGGTAATCATCGACTCATCGACCGAGGAACGCCCCATCAGCACCACCCCATCGACCGGGATCTTTTCCCCCGGACGCACGAGCAGTTCATCTCCCACCACAACCTGTGCGATGGACACTTCCATCTCCTGTCCCTGGCGAATCACATGCGCCGTGTGCGCCTGCAGCCCCATCAGTTTGCGAATGGCCTCGCTCGTTTGCCCTTTAGCCCGCGCTTCCAGGTATTTGCCCAGAAAGATCAACGTAATGATCAGGGCCGTGGTGTCATAAAACGTCACGGCCCCAACAACCTGGGGCACAAACGTCGCGACGAGACTCAGTCCGTAGGCAGCAGTCGAACCCATCGAGACCAGCGTATCCATATTCGCGCTGCCATGCCGCAGGGCCTTGAGCGCGCCACGATGGAACTCCCAGCCCACCACCACCCACACGGGAGTGGTCAACACCAGTAGCAGCAGATTCTCGCCAGGGAAGCGGTTCATGAAGAACATGCTCAGCAGCACGATGGGCAAGGACAACACCAGCCCCAGAAGCAGCACATAGCTCTTGCGGACCAGCACCTGACGTTTGCGCTGGTCCGGTTCATCCTCCCAGGGTCGTATACTAGCCAGGGAGATCGGTGGGTCCTTGGGAGGAGCTGCAGCGGCAGGAGAGAGTGGTTTTTCCAGGGAGATCGCTCGATAGCCGGTCGCCTCGACCTTCTGGATCATGTGAGACACATTCGTCTGTGCGGTATCGTAGGTCACCGTCGCTTTCTCCGCGGCCAGATTCACCTGGGCATCAAGGACCCCTGACACCTTTTTGAGCCCTTTTTCGACACGCATCGCACACGCCGCACAGGTCATCCCTTCGATCGCGAGCATCGCCCGTGCAGAGCCAGAAGCTTCCTCAGCTCTTTCTAGCTCACTGGAAGGGCGGAAAGATCCAGCCGGTAAGGCTGGCTCCTCTACAAGATTTCTCTGTTGTCTCACCTGTGCGAGACTGGTGGGGTCCGCTGGACCAGTCACGCTGACGTGCTCAGTCACGACTTGCATGGGAGCACCAGGCCCTTCTTCTGCGTCTTTCTTCGGACCTTTCTCGATTCGCACGGTATAGGATGCACTCGTTATGCCTTCGAGCACGAAGATCACCTGACAACTGGTATCGGCCTCTCCTGTCTGGTGGCTTCCCTGTTGATCGAGCGCATGTGGAGGATCTGTCGCCATGAGGTTCCCTTTCGTCTTATCAATCGCTGTCTTTTCCGGTGACATCACACGTTCCATTCCTCTTGGTAAGAGCCGTGGTGCTAACCCACCTCTGTGGATCGGCACCATGGTCTCGAGGGATCGTGTAGAGGTGATTCGCTTCAGTTCCCAGCGCGTGTGCTGCTTCAATGGGCCGTATTACCTGGAGATGGGATAGCCTGCGCTGCTTAGGGCTGCTTCCATCTGCTGGGGTGAGACGGTTGTTGCATCGTACTGAATGCGCACCGTTTGTGTCGGGATATCGGTGTGAACCTCTTCTACTCCTGGTAAAGCATCAAGCGCGTTCTTGATGTTGTGGACACAGCAGGCACAACGCACATCGGGAACAGTGAGTGTGATCGCTTGTGTGTTTGACATCTATCGACTCCTTTCATGGTGAGAAAACGAGGGGAATTGCTCCACCTGGTGAGCGTGATGGTTTTTCCTGGCCAACGGTGACATCCAGGCGCATGCCTGCTTCGTAATGCCCAGGTAAGCGGCATGAGAGCTCGGGATGGGGTCCTGCGGTTGAGGACACAAAGGTGTAGTCAAAGGTTCTCGTTTCCCCTGGCTTCATCGTCCCAACGGCAGTCAGTGCCATCTTCTCCATCGTGCTCATGGGCATGCCACTCATCGGCATGGTCTTCATCATCGAGGACATGAGTATGAGCTCATGAGCGGTTTTCCCCCGATTCGTCACGGTGAAATGGTAGGGGACTCCTGGGATAAACGCCATGAGCGACGAAGCGATGCGGAAATCGGAGAGGGTGATCTGTACT
Organism: Ktedonobacteraceae bacterium; assembly: GCA_017354095.1. GTDB lineage: Bacteria > Chloroflexota > Ktedonobacteria > Ktedonobacterales > Ktedonobacteraceae > Bu33. The sequence continues at coordinate 3,645 of JAFMRP010000240.1, read as the reverse complement.
TCCGCGGTTTTCGCCTGGCTACTCCTTCCACAGGCAGCCAACACGACGATGCAAAGCAGCAGAAGGAATCCTCCTCCAACGTACTTGTTCATCCTTTTCTTCCTCCTCACTGGTTGCTTATCTCTCTGAACAAGAGAGACAACGTGGTTCGACCGTTTACATGACTCCTACCCATGGGGTAAGGGTAATGCTATTGTAGCAAATCGTCTCAAAAATACAAATTGAAGCATAGAAAGGCATTGTGTTTGTTTTCACGAAAAATCGTGCTACGATAGAGAGGTCTTGAAGGATGCATCACATGGGACGATGTTGTGTTTGCCACCAGCAAGCGTGTGGTCGTGTAGAAAGGGAGGATGATGAACAAGCGTTGTCTTTTTTGGCGTAAACCAGCTGCGTCAGCGGCCCAATCATCACGTTCGTCTGATCAGGAATTTCCCCAACCGCAGCCTCAAAGGGTTGTTGTCCGTGTGCAAGGAATCCACTGTGCCAGTTGTGTGATACGCATTGAACGGAAACTGAAACGGATCGAAGGCGTACAAGAAGTGCGGGTGGATGCGCTCACCGGGAAAACGGAACTGTTTGGTCCGTCTATCCCCCCAGTAGAGCGCCTCCATCAAGCGGTCCAGGCGGATGGGTACGCCGTACGTGCGTGGGTGGAGCAACCAGGTGCCAGGTCAGGAGCGTTGCAGAAGCAGACGCTGCGAGACTATCTCGAAATGGTTCTCATCGGTGTGCTGCTTCTGGTGCTGTTGCTAGCTTTTTCCCGTGCGCCTTTCCTCCCGAAAGGGACGGGGATCTCGGAGCATATGAGTTACGGGATGGTCTTTGTCATGGGGCTGATTGCCTCCGTGTCTTCCTGTGCGGCGGCTACTGGGAGCCTCCTCTTGGGCATGACCACGGCGTACAACGAGCGACGGGTGGTATCGAGCGAGAGGAACCAACTGCACCCCTCGCTGTTCTTTCATGTTGGACGTCTGCTTTCCTATACCTGCTTGGGAGCAGTGATGGGAGCACTCGGGACGATGTTGACCCTCTCCCCGCTGCTCAATGGAGCCATGACGCTCGTGGCCGCGCTGGTAATGTTGCTCTTGGGGCTGCAACTGCTCCAGCTCTTCCCCTGGGTGAGACGCTTCCAGCCGCGTCTGCCAAAACGCCTTGCGCACCAGATGTATGAGGTGAGCGAGAAGCAGTCACCCCTCACGTTTTTTCTGGTTGGCGCGGCAACGTTTTTCTTACCGTGTGGTTTCACACAGGCGCTTCAGCTTTATGTGCTCAGCCAGGGAGGCATGCTGACCGGAGCGTTGACGATGCTGACCTTTGCGCTTGGGACCTTTCCTGCATTACTCTCGTTGGGCGCCGTTTCCAGCTTCATTAAGGGACCTCTCCAGCGCTATGTTGTGAAAGTGTCTGGGGTTCTAATGCTGCTGATTGGTCTACTCAATATCAGCAGTGGGCTCGCGATCGCTGGCGTCCCGCTGCCATTTGCCACTCCTGCTTGGCCTTCGAACCGTGCGCACGTGACACAAAACCAGGTGGCACCTATCATCAACGGCAAGCAGAGGGTCTCGATGAAAGTGGTCGGCTTTGAGTATATCCCCAGTGTGTTCACGGTCGTCGCGGGTATGCCTGTGGAATGGCAGGTAGACGGAACCCGGGCGGAAGGCTGTGCCAATGTTTTGACCGTTCCCGATCTTGGGATCACGGTCGCCTTGCCGACGCAGGGTAGCAAAACGATTGTCTTTGTCCCGCAACAATCAGGAACGTTGGCCATTCGCTGTCCCATGGCCATGACGACGGCTGGTGCCAGATTTATTGTGTTGCCGAAGCAGCAGACGACGACTCGTCTGCTACCACTGTTCATTGTACGGCGATAACGGGAAGAAGGAGCAAACCCATGTCTACTGACAAACGGGAGGTACGCGTCTCTCGCGCCCCTGCATCCTCGACTGCAAGGACCGCTCAGGCGGTGAGCCATTCCTCGCGACTGACGGCCTGGGGCATAGCGACGGTCGAGGCCATTATGGGCTACGAATGGTTGCTTTCCGCGCTCAATAAGCTCTTGAATGCTAGGTATGTGGCAGATTTTCCTCGCATGCTGCAACAGATGGCCTCACCAGAGAATCCGAATGGCTGGTGGGACACCTTCATTCATCAGCAAGTGCTACCTTCGGCGCCACGGTGGGCGATCCTGGTCGAAATAGGAGAGTTGGGAGTTGCGTTGGGCTTTTTTGCTGGTGCGCTGCTGTGGGCGAGTGGACGTTTCCCAGACGAGGGGTGGACCAGGTGGCTCAATATCAGTATCATTGTTGCCATCGCTGCTGGTGTGCTCATGACGGTGAACTATTACCTGATGGCAGGGCATACCCTACCCTGGCTGAACCTGGCAGATCCTTTTGACGAAGGGCTCAGCCTGGACGGCGTTTTGACGGGCATAGGTGTAGGTCTGTTCGTGCTCCATGTGCGTGCGTGGTGGGCAGATCATCGCTAATAATCTGTCCGCTCGGCTGCATGCTGTTCTGTCCAATTGGTACTGATCATACTCCCACGGGTTGCACAACCCGTGGGGGCTTCCTGTCTCTTTGACGAAACATACCTACGAGAGAGCCTGTCCCAAGGGTTTATACCGCTTGGCGGACTACTTCTGACATGTGGAGGCCTCGCTGCTAACGATGAAGACCAAGCGTCCAGAGCTGATGCCACCACTGGTTCGAAAGCGGCCCTCTCGCTTCCTCTCTGTTCGACGACCTTCGCCATCTACTCATCCATGGCCTGGTAGGTGGCCTCGTTGACCTGTCGTGTCAGGTCATCGTAGGGTGCTTCCAGGGGCGGGCCTCCGGCCGCTTGCGCTGCCATCGCTTGGCGAAGGGCGGCATCTGTCTCCTCGCCCTACAGTATCGCACGCCCAAAGAGATGTGCGATGATGATGCATGTCACCACAGCCTTCCTCAGCAACGTGAGGAGCGGAGCATCAAAGTCTGCTCAGTGTATACATGCACACGCTGACTCATACCAGGAACTGCTTCATCGGGATCGACGCTTCTTGTGTTTTGATCGTCGCTTCAAAAAAATTGGCGGATGGAGCCGTGTGTATTGTTGATGGGCCTCGGACAGCAGGTGGGCAGCAAACTGCGCGCGGGTGCTGCTCGTGTTGGTGAGCCCACGTTCCTGACAATACTGTTCCAGTGCATCCAGATCGACCGTCATCTCAATCAGATTGATGCCTTGCTCCGATGCCATCTGCTTGGTTTCTTGCAAGTTCTGGTGCCATGCTTGCCAGGTGGGCTCCAACCTGCTTGCGTCATCTGCGATCGCTAACAGCCTGGGATACTGTTCTGGAAGGTAGACCGCAACGGCAGTGAGGACACGTGACTGGTTGCTTCCTCGATTCATGGATATACTCCCTTTGCTCTCGGATCTACACCGTCAAGTGTACGTTGCCCATCGGGTTCGGTCAAGGCCCGTCTCTGTGGAACAGGGTGTCACGGGAAACCATAGGTTGCAATGCACGTGCGAGAATCTGACTCCTGGATACGATGTTTCATGAGGCAATGCATCCCGTTGCCCAACGGGGTTGCTGGCAGGCAATGAGCAGTATCGCCACCTACAGTTTCTCGTTGCGATAGTCACGGGCAATAGTAAGGAATA
>JAFMRP010001141.1 GCA_017354095.1 Ktedonobacteraceae bacterium | reverse complement strand
TGTAGGGTTTGTGTAGGGTCTGCAGCGGCCTGGGAAGCGGCTGTGTAGGGTGTGTAGGGTTTCTTACATCGATTCTGGAAAAAATCTCCCCCTGATTTGCCGCTCCCCTCAGCTTATCCCCGAATGGAGCAAGACCCCGCTTCCTCTCTCTTCTCGCGCCCTCTTGTCCAGCCCGCCAACGGCGCTCGTGCGCCTACCGCTGCGCGGTCAGGTGGGCTGCAAGGAATCGCCTGCAACAGCCCGAAACCAGCCCCAGCTGACTTGCCTTCCCACAATCAGTGACCATAAAAGCTCAATATGCTATAATACGTAGCGCTATCGCTAATGTAACAACCAGGGTAGGGATCAACCTGCTGCCTGTTAGCCATCTGCACCGCGTAAAAAATGTCCCGGTAGCGTTATCTTAAACAAGAAATGTAGGTAGTTTGCTAAGGTGAGCGAAGGTATTACAGTGACCAGGTACACCCAGGATGAGGCAACCTGCACACTCGATATCATCAGTCATGGACCCGCTCAGACGCAGCGCTTAGGCATGCGCCTGGGCGAATTGTTGCGCGGAGGCGAGCTGATCTTGCTCGATGGCCAGCTCGGCACAGGTAAAACCACCTTCACCCAGGGACTGGCGAAAGGTATGCACATCAATGAGGTCGTCAGTAGCCCAACATTCACCCTGCTCAAAGAATATCCCGGCGGCCAGCCCCCCCTCTATCACTTCGACCTGTACCGGCTGGATGAGCCAGAAGAAATCCTTGACCTCGGCTTTGAGGACTACTTTTATGGAGACGGCGTGTGTATTGTAGAATGGGCCGGCAAGGCCGATGCGGTCTGGGGACCAGAACTGCTGCGCATCAGAATGCGCGTCATCAACGAGACAAAGCGCAGCCTCTTGTTTATCGCCACTGGCGCACCCTACTGCGAATTGCTGCGCCATTTTCAGAAGAATACCTATGCTACTGTTAGCTCTTGACACGTCAACAAATCAATCAAGCCTTGCCCTGTGTTCCGCGAACCAGGTCTACAGCGAGCAGACCTGGAACTCGCGCAACAATCACAGCGTCGAGCTTTTGACAAACATGAAACGCATGATGGCCGAATGCAATCTCACGATGTCTCAACTGGACGCCGTGGCGGTTGCGACTGGCCCGGGCTCCTTCAATGGCGTGCGCGTCGCGCTGGCCACCGCCAAATCGCTGGCCTTCGCCCTGCGCAAACCCCTGGTCGGCATCAGCACGCTGGAGTGTATCGCCGCGCAGCAACAACAATGGCCCGGCCCCGTCTGCGCGCTGCTGGAAGCGGGTCGATCCGAACTCTATGCCGCCTGCTATCAATTTACTATGCAGCCCGGCGCAAACGGCGAACTGACCTGCCAGGCCCATCAACTGGGTGACTATCTCCTGCTCCCTCCGCTGCAGCTTGTCACTTACCTGCGAGAACAATCTGACGCATGGCTGGGCGTGCCAGGTGAACGTCAGTTGCCCCCGTTCCTCTTCTGCGGCGAGATTAGCGCCGCCTCCCGCGAGGCACTGCACGAACAATTACAAGAGCGCTGCCTGTTCACCAGCCAGGCTCAATCGACCAGATATGCCACGTATCTGGCCGCGCTGGCGCTGCAACGTCTGCGCGACGGCGACCAGGATGATCCCCTGGCGCTCGAACCGCTCTATTTGCGGCGCCCATCCATTACCACAAGTACACGCAAGCAGCCACTACTGGGTGGCACTGCTCACAAGCATAGTCCTACGACAGAAAGGGATGAAGGTGCGGTACGTCGTTGACCGAATGACCATGCCGGACGTGGCTCGCGTTATCGAGATCGAGCGCCTGGCCTATCCATCAACCTGGCCCCCCAGCGCCTATCGCAAGGAGCTACAAGATAATCGCTGGGCACACTACATCGTGCTACGCGATAAACAGATCGCGGAAATGCGGGAAGCCGTCCCTTCAGAGATGGACCGGCAGCGCAAGCCACGCCCGTTCCCGCTTTCTCTGCTGCCCAATCGCCCCACCGTGACGACTCTCTCGCCCGACCTGAACTCGATTGTTGGCTTCGCGGGCCTCTGGCTCATGATCGATGAGGCCCACATCACGACCATCGCCATGCATCCCGGCTTTCGACGCAGGGGGCTGGGCGAGTTCTTGCTGGTCAACCTGATCGATATCGCCTACGACATCGGGGCCCGCTGGGTAACACTGGAGGTGCGCGTCTCCAATTATACGGCCCAGAACCTCTATCGCAAGTATGGCTTTCGTGAGGCCGGGCTGCGCCATCGCTACTATAGTGATAACCAGGAGGACGCGCTGATTATGTGGACGGAAGAGATCGCTTCTCCCGCCTACAAACAAAAATTCCTGGAACTGAAAACCACTCTGTACCATAAGCTAGAAACGCAGTAAAACTATGTTGGTGCTGGGTATTGAAAGCTCATGCGATGAGACCGGGGCTGCCGTAGTGAGCAATGGGAGATACATCCTCTCCAACGTCGTAGCCTCGCAAATAGAGATCCATAATCGCT
>JAFMRP010001140.1 GCA_017354095.1 Ktedonobacteraceae bacterium | reverse complement strand
CACGGCATGCTGGCCCTCACCCTGACTATCTACCAGCTGGCTGGTGATGACTGTTTCGCGGGCAACGATGCTCGCCTTGCTCAAATGTGAAAAACTGTTGGCAAAACTCTGCGCGGCTTCACCTGAGGCTGGATTGTCTGGATTGTAGAAAATAGCCGCGTCATGTACCTTGAGAATATCATAGGCGTAGGTGGCGCCATAGTTTCCCTGCGCCACCGTATCAGGTGAAAAGCGCATAAAGGCGAAACCGGGCGCGCAGTGCCGATAGAACGAAACCTGGGTCAGCTGGTCGCTGATGAAGCGCTCCATCGCTGTTGGCGCGATCAGTGGTACCCCGTCTCTGCACATTGTAGGTAGCATGATCTGCGTCAGGTTGCCAGGACCAGAGCCCAGTACTCCTAGCAACGGATGGGGGCCGTTGAAGAGCAGGCCAGGTACCTGTCCACTGGCCCCTTTCGCCATTGTGCTGATCGCTCTGGATAGCTGTTCGGCTCCAGCCTCGCTGCCTGCTGTGTTCGCTAGCACAATATAGAGCAGCGGCGCGCCAGCTGTTTTCTCCTGCACTGCATTATATTGCTGCTGACCAATCGAGATGCCAATCAATTCCTGCGTATAGGCCGCGTAGCGTGTGTGACGGTCTACATTGCTGCTGGGGCCGCTATCAAAAGCCACTATCACGATGCCATAGGGACGACCTGACTGGCGTATACTCAGGTTCTGGCGATAGATAGCGGCCTCGGCCCCGTTGCAGCCGGTTGTATCAGCCTGTACCGTCCTCAATGCATCGTCGTACAGGCTTTGCGCTCTGGCTATCTCCTTTTCACGCAGCGCCCTGGCGGCGGCCAGCTTGCTTTGAAACGCTGCTCCATTGCAGGCGTCAAAGACCTTGAGTCCATCACTCAGACCGGCACCATCAGGATCAATCTGCGCGCTGCTCTCTCTATATCTCGCGTGCCAGCTGTAGCCCAGATAGACTCCCAGCGATCCCGCAACCAGCAGCAGGATCAACATGCCATAAGAAAGCACCCTGCCCGAGAGCGTCACCGGCCCGCCGCGCCAGAAGCCTACTAATATGGCGCTGAAAGGGTTGCGCGGCTGCGTGGCCTGCTCTCGGGGCTCCTGTAACACATCCTGACTGGTAAGCTTTTCTAGCAAGGCTAAACAGCCGGTGTCACATAGTGCAAGATGTGCCTGCACCTCTGGATAAAGTTGTGCTACATTTTGTTTGCTGACCAGCGCAACCGCGTATTCGGGCAGCAGTACCCGGCACTGCTGGCAGTTGATGGCACCCAATTTTTCTGCCGTCGCGACGGCCACCTGCTCAGAAGCCGTTGGAGCATTCGTTGCCCTGGATTGTGCTGCATCCTTGGAGCCGGCCCGCGTGGCCCGGCGTGCCTTGCGCTTCTTGCGCGGCGCATCGCTGGCCACCTCTACCGACTGAGCCGCCTGCGCGCAGTGCTCACACGTTGCGATGTGCTGCCTGGCCGCCTCTAGCGCTTCCTCCGGCACAGCATTCGCATCCTGCGCATGCTCCATAAGTACAGAAAGAGCAAACGTACATGTTGGGGATAACTGTTCTTCCATCACACCCACTTCCAACCACTACCAATTTATAAACATTAAGATCCCTGAGATCCAGGAGCGTTAGCCCCTGGTGTGGATTCCCTTCTTCTACCTTACTGCTGTGAGAAGGTGCGCAGGGCAAATGTTACCTGCTGCTCCAGCGTGAGCGCCTGGTCTTTGGGAATTCTGGCCAGCGCGGCCTGCGCCTCTGCCTGGGTGAAACCCAGGCCAATCAATGCCTCCAGCACCTCGGCCTGTACGCTGCCGGTCGCGGCAGCCGGCACAACCCCTCCCAGACCCGTCAGCGATGGCAGCTTGCCCTTCAACTCCAGGACCAGCCGCGCCGCGAGCCGTTTCCCCACTCCCGGAGCCAGGCCCAGCCGCTGCTGATCTTCGTCCGCGATCGCCTGGTATAGCGTCGCTGCATCCATAACCGAGAGCAGCGCCAGCGCGACCTTTGGCCCGACTCCACTCACACCTATCAACTGCTCAAACGCATTACGATCGGCCTCCGTCGTGAAACCAAACAGCGCTATACCATCTTCCCGCATATGAAAATGCGTGTGGAGCGACACTTCCGTTCCCGCTTCCTTCAAGCGACTGAGCGTTGAGGCGGGAGCGAAAACCTGCAGACCAAAGCCCCCGACGCGAATAATAGCGTGATCAGCCTTGACAGCCTCCAGCGTCCCATGAATACTGGTAATCATCGCTCCCCTGTTTTCCCTCTTCTCATTGCTATTAGCAGCAACGCCTGTTTCGATACATCATTGACAAAAAATCACCCATTTAGCGAATATAACTGGAGAAACTGCGCGCTAGCGGCATGGTGTTCAGATGACAAATTGCCACCGCCGCCGCGTCTGCGGCATCGTCCGGGCGCGGAACCGCCGGAAGCTTGAGCAAGATACGCACCCTCTCTCCCACCTGCTCCTTGCCCGCGCCACCATAGCC
>JAFMRP010001139.1 GCA_017354095.1 Ktedonobacteraceae bacterium | reverse complement strand
CGCCGGCTGTAAGCAGAAGACTGGCGAAGACAAGACTGTAGCCATCGACGACCCACTGCAGCGCTGACACGCCGGTTATAAACTGGTGCTCGATGCTTGGTAGCGCCACCGTAACAATCGTCGTATCGAGAATGACCATAAAGTAGCCGGTACAGATGGCCAGCAGTGCAAATGTCCTGGTTGATGAAGAGATTTTTTCAGTCTGTTCTGAAAGCTGTTCAATCATGGTTATTCCTTTGCGTCTGGTAGTACGTTTTCAATGGAAAGTGTATAGCGTGGATATTTCGGGTTGCGTCGAAATGTTGGGCGTGTATACTGTCAGAGTAAAGAATGACGCAGATTTCCTATAGTCTTCTACGAGGAGGAGCATATGCCGGGCGATGTGAACATTGCGTATGTGGCCGCGCTGCTGGCTGATGAAGCGCGGGCGAGTATGATTGTAGCTCTGGGTGATGATCGAGCCATGACGGCGGGTGAACTGGCGCGCTGTGCATCGGTCAAGCCGTCGACGGCCAGCGCGCATCTTGCGAGATTGGTCGAGTCGGGGCTGCTGGTAGTTGAGCGGCAGGGGAGGCATCATTACTTTCGCCTGGCTGATCTCTCGATTATGGATGCGATTGAGTCGCTGGCACTATTCGCGCCGGCCAAGCCGATTCGCTCGCTGCGCGATTCGACTATCGCGGGCGCGCTGCGTTCGGCTCGCATGTGCTATAATCACCTGGCCGGCGAGTTAGGCGTGGCTGTCACGCAGGCGCTGTTAGAGAAGCGGATCGTGCGCGAAGTGGAGGATGGCTACGCTGTTTCTGAGGACGGCCAGCGATGGCTGTGTGAGTTTGGGGTGATGACGCCGAAGAAGCGAAGTTTGTTGTTCGCGCCGCACCATATTGACTGGAGCGAGCGTCGTCATCATCTGGCCGGAGCGCTGGGCGCGGCGCTGGCGAAGCGTCTCTTCGAGGTTGGTTGGGTCAGGCGTTTGCCATCGAGTCGTGCCGTGCGTGTGACCGAGGAGGGGCGCACAGAGCTGGCAAGGGTGTTTGGGCTGCATCCGACTGAGGAGATGTGCCTGCATGCCCGGCCAGTGGCTGTGTGATGGGGTGCAGAGCTGATATACAGAGGAGGCTGTGACTTGTCGCCCGAGGATGAGAATAATTGTGCGGTTGGTTGTCCGCAGAGTTGGAAAGTGTTGCTGATTGGTGGTGTGTCGGGCAGCGGGAAGACAGTAGTTGCAAGGCAGATAGGCCGTCAGGCGGGCCTGCCCTGGATGTCGGTGGATGATCTGCGCCTGGCGCTTATCTGCAGTCGTGCGACACTGCCTGAGAACAGTGATGCACTCTACTTCTTTCAATCTCCAACAGTCTGGCGGAATGCGTCCCAGCGTTTGTGTGAAGGGCTGATTGCTCTGGGCGAAGTGCTGGCTCCAGCGATGCAGATCGTGGTGGAAAACCACATTGCTACGGATGCGGCGCTGATATTGGAAGGGGATGGTATTCTGCCATCTTTGCTGACCCGGCCTGTCATGCAGAGGTTGGTAAGTGATGGGTTAGTGCGTGCGGTGTTTCTCGTCGAGCTGGAAGAGCAGAACATTCTCGATAATATTCTGGCGCGAGGCCGTGGGATTGGACATATGACAGAGACAGAGTTGCGAACTGAGGCACACGCAAAGTGGTTGTTTAGCCGATGGCTTAGCAGCGAGGCACAGAAGTGTGACCAGCTGGTGATTGAGCCGCGCCCGTGGGAGACGCTGGTCGAGCGCGTTATCGCCGCTACCTCGGGATATGGAGGAAGTTGATATGGAAAATGTATTGAATCCATCTCATACGCTGGTTTCTTGCGTGGGGTGCCGCGCGATGGTGCCAGATCTTCCTGAGCGTTACGGGCCTGCTCACCAGTACCTTGGCGCTTCACCTGGATGCTGGCATATCTATGGCGAGGTTAACGCAAGGATGTTTCCCTCTATGACGGTTCGTGGATTGTGCGCTGATACCTATATGGTGCAGCATCCTGGTGTCCCATCTCGCCAGTCTATTCAGTCGGTCGCACGCCATTTGTTAGGGCTCTACTGGGCGTTGGAACACGAACTGCCATTTGATAAAGCAGTAAAGGCAATGAGCGGCGCACCTGTAGGTCAATTTGTCTGGCTTGATCCGCCATCATCTCCAGGTCCCTTGACCGTAGTAGATGTTGCGCAGGAGACTGGTGATGCGGCTCGTGTTGAGGTGATCAGGCAGTGGGCGAAGACGACCTGGGAAGCGTGGCGGCCGCATCATCAGACGATTCGCGACTGGGCTTCTCTCTGCTTCCCATGAGTCACTTGAGGGGAAGGACAAGGGGGTCTGGAGGCGCGTCTTTGGGCCTAAAGACGCGCCTCTCGAACAAGCAGTGTGTTCTTTAGGTGCTGGCTTGCCGTTCGAGGAGAAACACCGGGATTTCGCGGGTGATTTTCTTCTGATACTCGCCATAGGGAGTAAACACCGCAACGGCCCTGGCAAAGGCATCTTCCCGCTGCTTCCCTGT
>JAFMRP010001138.1 GCA_017354095.1 Ktedonobacteraceae bacterium | reverse complement strand
GTCGCCCAGGTGATCAGGCCTGATAAGCAGGATACGCTCTGGATGCTGCTTCCGGGCGGAGCGACGAGATCGGGGTGCGCCAATGATGCGCACGAGAAGCAGGATGAGTGTACGTAGCAGGCGTTTCATTGTCGCGCTACCTCCTGGCCCTCCGGGATCAGGCGTTGCACCGCGCTCCACACCTCGTCCACTGCAATAGATTGCATACAGGTGCAATGTGTACAGGCCTGCATTTTGCCCAGGAAGAAGCAGGGCTTGCCTGTTGGGTGGCGCCACAGAGCAATGTGTTTGGGATCATCAGGTGGATAAGGACCATACTCCTGAGGGCTGGTTGGCCCAAAGATGGCTATAACCGGAGTGCCGACCGCCGCCGCCAGGTGCATGGGGCTGCTGTCATTGCCAATAAAAAGTGAACAGGCCTCGATCTGCGCCGCCGTTTCGCCAAAGCTTTTCCCTCCCGCCAGGTTGATGGCTGTCCCCTCCGGTACATCCAGCCCGTTTAACAGCGTTTCGTTGAGTTCGTAGTCGCCCGGTCCGCCAATCAGCAGCACGCGTGCGCCCAGATCCTGGACCAGCCTCTGTACCAGGATGCGGTAGCGCTCTATTGGCCAGCGCTTCGCCGTGAGATCCATGCCTGGATTGCTGCCGCCTCCGGTGAAGACAGCGATTTGCAGGCCTGGGGAGCGTAGCGCTGTTTGTCGCTCTGCCCCTGTTGGCAGGAAGTGCATATGTGGGTGATCGACCTGCAGGCTGAGTTTGCGCGCGAGATCCAGGTAGATCTCCGCCTGGTGTTCCAGGTGTTCGGGGGAAGTTGAGACCGGGACACGATCCGTGAGCGAGAAGCCGCGCCCCAGGCTATCAGGGCCAACACAGCGTGGCACGCCAGCTAGCCAGGGCAACAGGGTGAGCATAGGGGAACGGTCCAGCACGAAAGCCAGGTCAAAACGCTGCTTGCGCAGGCGTCGGGCCAGGGCCAGGTATTCGCGTAGCCCATAACGTCCGGCGATGCCCACGGTTCCGCAATCAATAACCTCGCTGACGGCGGGATGATGCTCAGCGATGGTCTTTGACCAGGCCCCAACCACATAGGAGATGGTAGCCCGTGGATAGTTGTGCTGAATAACTTCTAGCAGAGGCGTCGTCATAATCACATCACCGATGCAGCACGGCTTGATGAGCACGATAGAACGTGGGTCGCGGTGGGCGCGCCGGACAAAGGGTTTTCTGAGCCCATTGAAGAGCATGAACGGCAGGCGCAACATTACACAGAGCAATGTAAGGATATGTTGACGTAGCAGCACTATGCTTCTTCCTTTTGCTCCGAGTTGGCCTTCTGTTCCTCAACGCTGGAAGAAGGTGGAGGAGTTGTCGGCTCGGCTCGTATGGTGCCCCTCTCATCGATGGGACTGTTGTCATTGTTGGGATTGTTGTCATGCACGGTTGGCAGGTGTTCGATGCTATCGACCTCATTACGGCTGCGCGCGGTTGGCAGATGCGCCGCGTTTCCAGACTGTATGAAGGCGCCGCAGCGGTGACAGTAGGCTGTATTAGGCTCAATCTCTGCCTGACAGGCTGGACAGAGCCGAGGGGGAGTGCTGGGAGGAGGCGGTGGCTGCAGTATATTCGTATCGAGCGAGCTGATAGTAGATGGGTCAACACCGGGAGGTGGGGGCGGTGCTGGCAAAGTGGATGGTGAAGATCCAGCAACCTCGACTCCTGGCGGTGGTGGTGGCATGATCGACGATGGGTAGGATTGGTAGTCGGGCAGCGTTGCCATACCCTCACCCTGGGCGGGTGTCGGCGGAATCGTTGGTGGTATAGGTGTAGCGGGTAGCTCGCTCTGAGGTGATATGTTGTAAATGTTGGGTGATGTGCCCGCTGCGCCCTGGCCCTGCTGCAACTGGCGTAGCTCATTCTGGGTCTGGTTCAGTTGCTGCTGAAGATTGGTAATCTCCTGACAGATGAGAAGAAGTTCACTCTGTTGCAAACCACCGCTTATAAACAGATCCATCGCTCTATTGACAAGTATATCACGCTGCGTCGTAATCTGGCGATTAAGCCCATCTATCGTCGAACGTAGCTTTTGCGTTCTGGCGATGCGTGCCGCCTCCCTTGACGCCTTATCCAATCCACGGTTTACCGACTCCCAGAAATTCATACGCTTTCTCCCCCTGCCTGTGTATTTTTGCTATGATCCAGTACATAATCCAATACTATATCTACGTGCTCATTATAACAAAGCCCTGCAGGGAAGTCGAGAAACTTATCTGGAACGGCAAACAGGGCTTTAAGGACTGCTCCTTAAAGCCCTGTGTTTATGTATCATAACGACTTGCTTTAGGCCTTCTTCGCAGCTCCCAGGATGGCGTTGACCGTTGTGCCACAAACGACACACTGACCTTTGAGAGCGGGCTTCCCGTTCTTCATGGTGATGCGCTGAGCGTCTTTCAGCTCCTGTTTTTTCTTGCACTTCACGCAATAGTACTGATCTGCCATGCGAGTGTTTCCTCCTTAA
>JAFMRP010001137.1 GCA_017354095.1 Ktedonobacteraceae bacterium | reverse complement strand
CCTGCGGGCGGCTGCGATATGCGTCGGGCAAGGCTGTTAACGGAGGGATGGGGTTGAATACGGAAGTGAATTCCGCATCATCTCGTCTATATTATTCATGTAGTAAAGTTTTTTTTGAGGTTGGTGATCATTCTCTGCATAGATCAGAGCCCTACCTCCTCTCTACGCCCGGAGAACTATAAAAAGGATTTTAGAAAGAAATTGGTCACAATGAAAGATGGTGAATTTCTCGCAGACCTGATTGTCTATTTGGCCAGGGCGGTACGAAAAACGGTGATAGAACTTTCGCGCGAGGAATTGACCTGGCAACCCGATACAGAAAGCAACAGCATCGGCAGTACTGTCTACCACTTTAGCCGCTGGCTCGATGCGCTCACCGTACGGGTTTGTGAGGGTCGCTCCACTTCGGAGGAACAGTGATTCACATGCGGCTGGGCACAGAAAACCAACTATGAGCCGCATGGCATTGGCTACTTGGAGCCTGGAGCGCTCACCGGCTACACATGGACAGAAAAGGTAGTGGCCGGACCGTTTTTGGAGGCAGATGATCTCCTGGCGTATCTTGACCAGGTAAGTGAGGCGCTCCGCCAGTGCTTGCTCTCGTTGCCAGAAGGAGCATTGCACGGGCCAGCACCCGGTTTCCAGGACGGGCGTACGCTGTACCAACTCACCATGTCTATCCTTGCAGGGTGTTTGGGGCATCTTGGAGAGATAGAAGCACTGAAAACCATGCAAAGGTATGCAAAAGAGAAGGGTGTGCGCTATTGAGGCATCCTGTTACACAATGTTGGCAAACCCAAGCTGGTTAGAAATAATACATACAAAGGAGAACCGTGGCGTGAAAGCTATTCGCTTGGTTGAACCTCTTTCTCCCCTTCAAATGCACGAGATCCCGGTACCCACCATTGGCGAAGGTGATGTTCTGGTGCGTGTTCGGGCCGCAGGCATTTGCCACAGCGATGTTCATTTTCGAGCGGGCAAGGTGCCAGTACAGCCATTGCCCAGGACGCTGGGACATGAGATCGCGGGCGTCGTTGAGCAGGTGGGCAGTCACGTTACGACCATCAAGGTGGGTAACCGCGTCTGTGTGCATTACGTGTTGAGTTGTGGTGAGTGCTGCTATTGCCATATGGGGAATGAGCAATTATGCCCGCAGGGCTCAATCATAGGGAGCCATGTCGATGGCGGCTATGCTGAATACGTCGCTGTGCCTGAACGCAACGCCGTGCATCTGCCCGAAGAGATCCCTTTTGAGCATGGCGCGATCCTGATGTGTTCGTCAGCCACTGCCTTCCACGCCCTGCACAAGTCAAGACTCAAGAGTGGTGAGACTGTGGCCATCTTTGGAGTGGGTGGATTGGGGGTATCGGCCATACAGCTTGCCTACGCCTTTGGCGCGCTTGATGTGTATGCCGTAGATATCAATGTTGTAAATGTGAATACTGGGTGGCGGCAAAATTTAATAATTATCTGGCGTAATATCAGTCTGGCCTTTTTCTTCCTGAAGCTCTGGAGAGACCTTTGCTGGCTGGTCTAGGTACTCTTCCATTGAGAAAGCTGTCTGTGATAAGCATCACATAATTATCAAAAAATATGCCATCCAGTAATTACATTTACAGTACATGTGGCACCATCATGTCTCTCGTATAGCATACAAAAATAACTAACGCTGCAAAAGGCTTGCCTTGTTAGCTGAGCTGTATATCAGGCAATCCCACAGCAGCAAGCGACCGTATGCACACGAGGCAAACGTATGATCTACCGGACACTTATGAATCAATAGCGTATGAAAAACCATGCATAACTCCCGCCTATGGGGGAAGGAGTACCTGATGTTTCTGAAAAACCTCTCGCCGTCGAAAAAAATCTCGATCTCTCTGGCTGGCCTGGCGGTGCTGACGCTGGCCGTGGCCCTGCTCATCGGCTCCTCAGCCATGCAGACGGATGCCGCGGGCCGCTATGTACGCGGAGATGCTTGTGGTGTTGGCGTCTGCGGGAGCTCAACCTTTCAGTTCCGCAGCAGCGCCCAGTTGTCCAATATCACCTTCTCGGTGAAAGATACGAAGTGCGATAAAAACAACGTCTATATCCAACTTAGAATGTTCGATAAATATGGCCATGTGGACTTGACACGGCACTATAACAGCAGCGGATGCGGTGCTAACGCTACCCGGTTTGTCTCAGGTTACGGTAACCCGCGAGCTAACATCCAGGGGATACAGGTCATTGCTTGCGTTGACGATGCCGGCCGCAATACCTGCTACTATTCGCGCTACATCGATAACCCTTACGCATAATCAGCGCACCTGCATCCATAAACCCAGTAGCGGGTATCCCACACGGATACCCGCTTCCCTGCACCATCAACCTCTCTCCCGTATCGCCCGCACCCGTGCTTCAAACCCTGCCGCCTCTTCTTCTCTACCTAGCCGCCTGAGAAGATCCGCGTAGCGCTCTAAGAGATCAACCAGCGTTGGATGCTCTACTCCTACAATGTGCTCCCGGATCACCAGCG
>JAFMRP010001136.1 GCA_017354095.1 Ktedonobacteraceae bacterium | reverse complement strand
GGGATGGATTTTCTTGATCCAGTTTAAGGATGTAGTATCAAGCGATAGCATAAAAATAGTGACAGCGCCCTCCACAAAAATTTATAATGGTCACCATATACTATCACTCAAAAAACCTACGCACATAAGTATATCGCGGAGCA
The DNA here is from genome assembly GCA_017354095.1 of Ktedonobacteraceae bacterium. GTDB lineage: Bacteria > Chloroflexota > Ktedonobacteria > Ktedonobacterales > Ktedonobacteraceae > Bu33. The sequence continues at coordinate 2,373 of JAFMRP010001136.1, read as the reverse complement.
ATTGATAATGATCCACACGAAAAAACTATGGCTTTTTTTGCGATCACGCCTGACGCTGATAGTTATTGCACTGCTTTGCGAATTGCTCTATCTGTATTGCTTTGTACGACCATTTCCTTTGCTGTCCTATTATCAAAATCTGACCGATATGGGCAACATCACAGGCAACTCGCGTGCTGGCTTTTTTCTGTACGTTCTGCCTTTCACCGTGCTCTTTGCCCTGGTAGGCTTTGCCTGGTGGGAGGTACGATATCTGAGAGACAAAGCTACACTGTGGCTGATTCTGGGCTTTGGACTTCTTTTTACTATCACTATGGCGTTTGTGTATCCTGTGACTGCCATCGATGTTTTTGGTTATATCGTTCAGAGCCTGATTCTGATACAGCACCATGCTAACCCGATGATCACACCTGCCAGCACCTTTCCCAATGATTCTACGATGTACCTGGCTGGCGGCTGGGCCAATGCTGGATCCCCCTATGGACCTCTGGGTATTCTTGTCGACGCTATTCCTACCTGGCTAGCTGGCCGAAATCTACTGATCAACCTGTTACTCCTCAAGCTGCTCTTTTCGGCTCTGCTCCTGCTAGAAGCTTATCTTATCTACATTATTCTCTCAACATACGCGCCTCAGCTTGCTCTGGCCGGTGCACTATTCATAGCCTGGAATCCGCAGGCACTTTTCGAGTACAGTGCCAACAGTCACAACGATGTCGTTCTGATGCTCTTTGTACTGCTGGCAATTCTGGCGCTCACCAAAGAGCGACACTTACTCGCCTTCGGGCTACTTGTGGCTTCTGTCCTGTTTAAGTACACGACGGCACCGCTCGTGCCGCTCTTCTTCATCTATAGCTTCACGCGTCAGCCGAACTGGAGCCTGCGCCTGCGCTACGCGGGTCTGGCCATTGGTATCGGCCTGGGTATGGTCGCAATCGCCTTCGCGCCATTCTGGGCAGGCCCAACTATGTTCCAGAATTTCCTTGACCAGGACAACCAGTATATTTCTTCCTTCAGCAACCTTCTTGCTGAAGCAATCCAGATCCCCTTCGATCAGGCAAAGCTTAGCGGGCGCATTGTGTTTGGTATCTGCTATCTTGGCGCTCTTTACCTATGCACCAGAAACCTGCAAGGGCTGCTCTGGTCCGGGTTTATTGCGCTTTTCTGTTTTCTTGGCTTTGCTTCGGGGAAGTTTGAAGCCTGGTACACGCTCTGGCCTATGTTACTGGCGATACTGCTTCCCAATATCGTAACAGCGATTGCCATGCTGCTTTTCGCCTATGGCGCTGCGCTTCTCCACGCCATTTTTGCCTATCTATGGGTCTGGAGTGGACGCAGCGGGCCAATGTTTGAGACGGTCAACACGCTCTCCTATCTTGTAGCGTTCGCGCCGGCCCTGCTGCTGCTCACTATATATCTGCTTAAAAAAGTGCTGCCAGCGATGCCCGGGAAGTCGGAGCCCAGTTAGCTACATTCCTTCATTGCTGTTATCGGGTATTCAACAGTTTCTGTAAAAGCTGATCGGGCGTATAGTTTTCCATGCGTACAAAAATGCGCACGGTGGGATGGTCGAATACCGAATAGCTCTCGTCGGCGCCACTGTCATCGAGCGTGATGCCGAAAAGATTAGGGCGATTATCAAACTGCGCCTTGAGATGGAAACCAAGCTGGCCGCTGAACAGCAGTTGATAGTAGTGAATGGTAAGTGGATAGCGAGAGGGCAGGCGCGGGATTGACTTATCGAGACGATCTGAAGCCATCGTAATCACATCCACTGTGGACAAGAATTCGGCCAGCGAGCGCATCTTTGCTGTTGTATCGTCGCCGTAGAGATCCATACCGGTAGCGACATTGCCACTGGCGTCAGTATAGGTAGCCTGCGTAAACGTGCTCGCACTATGGCCATCCACGTCAACGGGGAGAGGGTCATCCCATTGTTCGTAGGTGAGACGGCTGCCAGGTTTGAGATGTGCATACATCCAGCGCGAGGCCTGGATGCGCGTATTCGGCTGGCTATAAACATTCAGCAAGGCCAGGCCCTGAAACATCGTACCGGCCAGTACCAGCACGATGGCAGTGGCGCGAATAACGGGCAAGGCACGATGCAAGAGCGGCTGCCAGCGCGCGTTCGCCTGTGGCCATTCACGCGTCGCCAGGGCTACCAGGACAGTAGCGGCGAACAGGGCTAGAACGGGATAGATCAGCAGCATATAGCGCATGTACTTCACATAGAAAGCGCCAGTAATAGCACTATAGACCAGCACCCAGGATAGCGGTACCAGCCAGATTGCGGCCCGGCGTCGCCAGATAGCCCAGATCAGCCAGATCAGTCCAGTGGCAGCGGCCAGTCCCAGCGTTAAGCCCAGGCCCCATAAC
>JAFMRP010001135.1 GCA_017354095.1 Ktedonobacteraceae bacterium | reverse complement strand
AGGTGGCTTGGGGAGATGACCCGCTGGCGCAACAACAATGGTTTCAGATACTCCATGACATCCCAAACCCTGGTACAAAGCGTCGTATGCGCGGGAGTTGCATAGGAGATATCGATGAGCGTGCTGATCTGATCGACGGAATGACAACCTGCCTGCTTGAGCAGGAGAGGCAGGTGATCAGCCTCCTCTGTGAGACACTCGGCGTGCTGCGTGGCCAGCCGCAGCAGGTCAAACCAGTAGGTACACGCTGCGCTGTTGGTTCTGGGAGAGCATAGTTCACAGAGTATGACGTACCCACCCGGCGCACAGAGGCGCAGCAACTCAGCGCAAAGCATCCAATTTGTAGAGGGCCTGAGCAGCACTGAAAGTAGGCGTCCATGCACCAGGTCATAGTGAGCAGCAGGCAACTGCGTACAGAGCATATCTGCGACAACAAAGTTGACATTCTCTACGCCGCGCACTTTGGCAACGGCACGGGCATAGCTCATGCGTTGTGGGTTCGTATCCAGGCCCACGAACTGGATTTGTGGGTACTGCCACGCCATATCCAGGATCCACTCCCCACTCCCACAGGCCACATCGAGAGCGCAGCGAACCTGCTCCAGGTTCACCTGATTCGGCAAGAGTCCACCTGCATGCCGCATCAGAAAGTCATGCAAGCAGCCATACAGGTATTCTTCCAGACAGGTATTCATTCGCTCATCCATTCTCGCTTGTTCCTCCTGCATGGACGTGTTCTTGCCCTTCTCTCTATTCCATATATCTTCTATGAAAGAAGGAATACATGCTGCTCATCACGATGGTGCTTTCTCACGAGAGTCTGTTCTGGCAGGTTCGCTGGTTGCCATGATACTCATGCTGGATGGTGGCGCTCAATCAGGAGCAGCCCACCGCCAACCAGATCTTCGCACCAGAGGCGCCCAGCGCTGCCAAGCTGCTCCAGACACCAGGCGCCCAGGGCCTCGAACGTGTCATGTGAAAAGCGCTGTCCATGCTCGGTGGCCTGCTCATAGGGCACCGTGAGTAGCAGGCGGTGGGTGGTGATCTGCAAGAGGTTTTGTAAGATGTGCACACGGTCTGCCTCTGTGCAGTGGTGCAGGACATGCAGCGCGATCACCGTGTCAAACAGACCCAGCGAATGCACTTCCGTCGAGCACAGGTCCATCTGAAGATAGCGTACCTGTCGCACGCCGCGCTCGGTGGCCAGCGTTGTACCAACCCGCAAAGCTGCGGCATCACGATCTACGCCGATGATCTCGTGCACAAACGGGATCCGGTCAGCCAGCACCAGGGGCAACAGACCGAGCTTGCATCCAGCATCCAGCAGGCGTGTGCCGACACTGAGTTCCAGCACTCGCTGGTAGAGGATGGCATATCCCCCCAACGTCTCATAGTGTGGCGAGGCAGGCAAGACTGCCGCGCTAAGCAAGACCAGCAGGCGCTGCAAGGTATTGGTGCCGAAGGCGGTCCAGGCCCGGCGTGGATCGCCAGGAATACTGCTGCCTACAATCCCTGTGACGAGGGTTCCCAGGCCCTGCTGCGTCGTCACCTGTGGCAGGTCAGGCAGTTCCCGAGCCAGATAGTCGATAATCTGGGTATCGAGCTCCTGCTGCGTGAACCAGTGCGCCAGGAAGGTGGACACAGCGCGTGTGAAGAGCAAAAAATGTGGTGTTTCCTGCACCTGATAGCCAGCTTTGACCAGGCGCTCCGTGAGGTGGGCGCGCTGGACCCGCTGTGCATTCACAACGATCACATCACCTACGCGCACCGCTCGTTCCTGAAGGGGAACTTTCCTGGTCTGAGGCACAGCAGGGTTCACAGCATTGGTAGAATCCGTCATGGTGGCGATCTCCTTTCGTACCTGCATGGCTGTGGTTGCGTCTCACCGTTCGCTAAATGTGGTGCTGCTATGGGTTCTCCTCCACCCCTCATGCTTTGCGTCCGCTGATGGTGTGCCAGCGCCACTGGCTTTGGACGTGCCGTGTGCGCAGTTCTTCCAGCACCTGCTCAATACCTGCATCGAGCGCCTTGGGAGTGGCTACTTCTGCCGCCAGCAAGGTGGGGCACAAGGCTCGGAAGAGGCCGCGGAGTCGGGCCAACTGGTCTGTTCGCAACGGGGTAGGCGTGTAGGCAGCAAGGCTGAGCGGAACGAAGCACTGGCTATGCAGTACATAGCGCCACCTACCTGCCTGCCTGAAGAGTGTCTCCATCTGTGGGGCGATAGCAGGACTGCCCCCCAGCACCAGCAGGGACTGCTCACACCAGGTGAGCCATTGATTCCAGGCAGGGGTCTTCGGCAAGCAGACAGGCAAGCAGACAGGCAGTTCTGGCTCGCTCCAGACCACCCAGCCACCGGGTTTGCAGGCCCACACCATCTCGTGCAGAAGCCGGGGCCATCGTCTTGGTGGAACAGAGGGGGCCAGCAAGCGGGCATGAACTAGATCATAGCGCTGGTACAAGTGGGCGGGTAGATGATAGATATCCTGGAGCAGGGCCACTACATTGCCACGCCCTACT
>JAFMRP010000239.1 GCA_017354095.1 Ktedonobacteraceae bacterium | reverse complement strand
GCGTGTATCGCGAAATCGTACCGCCGGAGAAGCTGGTCTATATCTCCACCTTCGCCGATGAGCATGCCAATCCCACCGAGGGTATTCCTGAGCAGCTGACCACGATCCTCTTGACAGAAGAAGACGGAAAAACGAAAGCTACTGCCCGTATTCAGTTCAGCAGCGCAGAGGCGCTGAAAGTCGCTCTCGATATGGGGATGCAGCAGGGGATGAATATGACCTGGGATTACCTGGTTGCGTATGTACAAGAGTTGCAGGCATAGTAAAGGAGCAAGATCATGGCGACAGCAATTGCACAAAACACCGTGACGTCCAAAGATGGTACTGTCATCGCATACTCTCAGGTTGGCCAGGGGCCAGCCCTCATTCTGGTGGATGGCGCGCTCTGCTATCGGCAATTCGGGCCTTCCCAGGGTCTGGCGGCGCAGCTTGCTTCCCACTTTACGGTCATCACGTATGATCGCCGGGGACGCGGCGAAAGCGGCGATACCCGGCCATATGCGGTTGAGCGCGAGGTCGAAGATCTCGCGGCCCTCCTCGAAGCCGCTGGCGGAACAGCCTGTGTGGCCGGTCAATCCTCTGGTTCCGCGCTGGCCATTGAAGCGGCAAGTCGGCTGACGGGGATCACGAAGCTGGCTCTGTACGAAGCTCCATTTGTCGTTGATGATACAGGCAAGCCAGTGACCGAGGCATTCCTGGCCAGCCTCAAAGAGGCCGTGGCGCAGAATCAGCGCTCGAAGGCGGTCAAGCTGTTCATGAGACAGGTCGGCACACCCGGCTTTATGGTCGCCATTATGCCGCTCTTCCCGGTGTGGTCGAAGCTCACCGCTGTCGCACACACCCTGCCCTACGATCTCAGTACGATCATCTCATATGCGCAAGGCAAACCATTACCGGCCTCACTGGGGTCCAGCATCAAAGCCCCGACGCTGGTGATGGACGGGGGAAAAAGCCCGGCCTGGATGCGGAACGCGATGCAGGCACTGGCACAGACGCTGCCCAACGCCAGCTATCGCACCCTGGCGGGCCAGAATCACATGGTCAAGGCCGAAGCTCTTGCCCCCGCCCTCATCGAATTTTTCACCGCCTGATACCTCTAAAAACCTTGTCAAGGTTCAAGGGAAGATATCATAAGCGGAAGGTGCAGGAGGGCTTCCCGCCCTCCTGCCGGGGTACTTCCTCTCCGACTGCCTGAGCCGAAGGCTAGACGCGCAGCGTCGTTGGCAGTCGGAACAAGAGGAGGGGGTGTCCCCGCGCTTCCTATCGTTCTCCATACAGCAATTACTCTATCAAACCTCGTTTGATAGAGTAATTGCTGTATGGAGAAATTTGGACATGTTCTCATGTTCGATTTGCATGGACAGGTATACTGTACTTTGACCGTGATAAAAGCCCGCCTTCCGGGCAATCGATCGGGATCTGGTGGATGTGGATGGCATAGGGAAGGGAAGGAGGATTCAGGGATGGTGCAGGCTATCATACGCGTGTGTCGCGCGGCCCTCGATAGACTTGCTGAGACCGGCTGTTACACCCGTTTTAACTTTGGGGAGGCCAGTGTTGGCTACTACTGTGATGAGGCAGAGACGCTGACCTGGCTGCGCCGCTTTTTCGCGGGCTATTTTGCCTCTTCAATGCTGGCGTCAACCCATGCCTGGATCTACACTACGCAGGATGCGGACCTGCTCGCGACGCTGCAGACATATTGCGAAGATATGAGCTGCACGGAGGTGGGCCAGGAACTGGATGCGCGCTGCGTGCTGGCGCGCGATGCCAGTGGTACCTGCTATTTCCTTTTGCCGCAGGAGCGCAAGCTGCTGCTCGTCTCCCAGAATCAGGAGGTGTGCCACGAGCAGAGCCTGCGCGCGGTACGTTCGATGATGAGATGGCTGCTGATCGAACGTGGTTGGCTGCCATTTCAGTCCGCCTGCTGCTCTAAAAATGGCCAGGCAATCTGCCTGACCGGCTCTGGGCGCGTCATGCAGGTGCTGCTTAATCTGCTGGCGCGCAGTGCATGCGACCTTGTCTCTAATGACCGGCTGCTGCTCTACGACAAGGGCAACGAGGTGCTGGTCTGTGGCCTGCCCGGCTCGTTCGATCTGCGCATGGAGACCCTGCGCTCTTTCCCCCAGGTGCTGCAATGGCTGGAGAGCGCCCCTTCGACGTTCTTCCCCCGTGCCAGCGCGACGAGCATTCGTCAACTGGTGGAGGAGCGCGGGTCTCCGGCGGAGTCCGCTGTGAGCGCTGAGTCCGTTCCCCTGCTGGCCTCTGAACTGACCGCCCTTTTTGGTGTGGCTATTGAGCCGCTGGCCCAGTTGAAGTTCTTTCTACGCGTCGACTCCTCCGAACAGCCCGAGGCGATGCTGCATCCCCTTCCAGAGGCCCACACCGGCCTGCTGGAACAGTATCCGCGCCTGGCGGATCAATCAGAAAGCTATATGAGCCACTTTTTTACCGTCGATGATGAGATGCTGCAAGAACGGCTGGACAGCCTGCTGACCAGGCACGCGGCGCATGTGCCAGTCTATGCGCTGCACCTCAATGGTCATGTCGATGAAGCCTCAACGGCACTGATTGTCACCGCGCTCAAAGAGGGTGGCCCGCCGCGAGAGAGCTAGAAGCTAAGCCGTACTTTCCGTGAGAAGTGAGGGCTTATTCATGCAAATTGAACGCGCCGAGATTGGCAACGAGGCGGAAGAATCCGCGCTGCGCATCATCAAGGCCCGGTCAGAATACACATTTCTGCATGGCCCGCTGCTGCTTTTTCCGCAGGGCAGATTTAAAGAGTCAGACTTGCTGCTGTATACAGGGGGCGTGCTCTTTTGCATTGAGGTGAAAAACTGGCTGGGAACAGTTGTCTATCCCACGAGGTATCGCACGATATCTGGTACCTTTGGCCAGGTGAGAAAAGAAGTCGGGTTCGATACTTCCCGGATGATCTATCGCGGACTGCCAGGGAGGAACGGAGAAGCAGGCGTTGAGCGGGTCCATAAAAACCTGCTGGCGAAGACGGTGCTGTTTATTGATGACCTCAAACGCTATGTGTGCCGCAAAGATCCGCGCTTCCTCTCCGTGCAAATCATTCCCGTGGTGGCTTTTACCGAACGAACGGATATCAGCGCCATTCATAATTTTCGGGCTGGCATCATTTCCCTGGCGGAACTGCAGGATTTTTTGAACTATCACGTCAGACGCGTCAATCCCTCCGGCTCTGCTCCTCAGCCCTGGATCTCAGATATCGTTCAGTACCTGATCCCCCGCTGGGATATGCTCTTGAAGACGAATAAGCAGTGGAAACGCGGTATTCTGAGCGGGGATTTTGTGTTTACCAGCGCCGATGGACGCCGCCACCGGTTGCCATACGCGACGATCAAATCGATGACCTGGTACAGGTTGCCAGGAATTACCTGCTATGGCACATCCTATAAGCTCACAGTACAGTATATGAATGGCCCTCCCGGAGTGTACACGATTGTGAGCGCGAAACTATACCTGGCTCCTACTCCAGGCGGACCCCTTCAGGAATATAGCGTGCAACAGGTGCAGCAGCTGATTGTGGGGACGGCGAATAAAGGATGATTGATCGCAAAGAGAACGACGTATAGAGCCTGTACCTACGATAGAGATAACGCCAGTCCTCTTGCGAGAAAAGGTCATTTCCTGCTACTATATCATTGCACCATGTAACGGGTAGTTGGGTAAGGCAGGAGGCATCCCCCTGAATTGAAAACCACAAGGCTTCTACGCCGCGCTTTCTGTGAGAGGAGTAGGCTTTATCCATGCAAGCGGAGCATCTATGCGATTATTGTGGGGCTGCGAACAGAGCGGCGGCGAAGTTCTGTGTCGGGTGTGGCCGTTCGCAGTCTGTTTCCGGGCCAGTTTCTACCGCCAGCGGGCAGGCTCCTCGCGGGCTGCTCAACCAGCGGTATCTGTTGATAGAGAAAATCGGAGAAGGCGGCTTCAGCACTGTCTATAAAGCACAGGATAGTAAATTTGGCAATGCCCCGCGAGCAGTGAAGGAGATGCACTGGCAGGGGACAGATGCGCGGGATGCAAAACTTGCCGTCGATTCTTTCCAGCAGGAGGCGCTTCTCCTGGCAACATTGAAACATCCCAATCTACCAAGCGTATATGATCATTTTGAAGAGGCCGGTCGTTGGTACCTGGTGATGGATCTGATTGAGGGCCAGACGCTGGAGACTTGCCTGGAAACGTCCCCCGATAACGCCTTACCCTGGAAACGCGTGCTTCCCCTTGCTCGCCAGCTTTGTTCTGTGCTGGCCTACCTGCACAGCCGTCAACCACCGGTCATCTTTCGCGATCTGAAACCGGCCAATATCATGGTCACGGAGGAAGATCACCTCTACCTCATCGATTTTGGCATTGCTCGCCTGTTCAAGCCGGGAAAGCAGAAAGACACCACGATTATGGGCTCTCCAGGCTACGCGGCGCCAGAACAATATGGAAAGGTGCAGACGACGGAGCAGGCGGATATCTATAGCCTGGGCGCGACGCTGCATCACCTGCTCTCCGGTCGGGACCCCGGTGCAAGCGGGAACCCCTTCCACTTTCCTCCACTTGACCTGTCGCGCCATGCCCCGGCCGGTCCTGCGCTGGCGAAGTTGATCGGGCGTATGGTGGCGCTGGAGGCACAAAAGCGACCGGCGAGTGTGCAGGCGATCAGGCAAGAGTTGCAGCGCATCGCTGAACAGCCGGCGCAGGCACAAACAACTCAAGGCGCCAGGAGTAATACATCAACGAAGACCCAGACGGGCAAAACCGCTTCCGTGAAGAACAATCGGCAGTGGGATGTGGTTGAGGAGAAAGAACGCTCAGGTGAACTGGTGACGGGCCGGGTGGTGAGATCCAATCACGGGGGATTGGTGATAGATGTCGATGGCCTGCGTGGCTTTGTACCTCGACGACACGTTACCAGCCAGAGCGGGAAGTCTATTACAGATCAAGAGCTTCAGGACCTGGTGGGGAGTACGCTGGAGCTGAAAATCCTGGAAGTTGATCGCTCAAAAAATAACCTGGTGCTCTCCGAACGCCAGGCAGCACAGGGCAAGCAGAGCCGGGTTTCCGCGAGCAATACCACAACGACAACGGCCAGAGGGAGACACGCGCCAACCTCGCGACCGGCTCCGCCCACGCAGCAAGGCACAAGACCCTCCGGCGCGCCGTCCACTATCCGCCAGGGCAGCGTCGATGAGCGTAACGAGATTGGCAACGAGGCCGAAGAGTACACACTGCAAATTATCAAAGCCCGGCCAGAGTTTGCGTTTCTGCGCAGCCCGCTGCTGCTTTTTCCACGAGGCGGATTTAAAGAGGCGGATTTCCTGCTGTATACAGGGGGCGTGCTCTTTTGCATTGAGGTGAAAAACTGGCTGGGGAGCGTGGTCTATCCTCCCCGTACCGTGGTGAGTAGCTTTGGCCAGGTCAGGCAGGCGGGAGGATTTGATACTACTGCGATGATCCATCGCGGGCGGCCTGGGAAGAACGGGGAAGCAGGTACTGAGCGGGTGCATAAAAATCTGCTGGCGAAGACGATACTGTTTATCGAAGATCTCAAGAAATATATGGGCCGTAAAGATCCACGCAGTTTCTCGTTGCAGATCATTCCCGTGGTGGCCTTCACCCATCGCGCGGATATCAGTGCCATTCGCGATTTTCAAGCAGGGATTATCTCGCTGGCCGAGCTGCAGGATTTTTTGAATTATAACATCAAGCGTATCAATCCCTACGGCTATCCTCCCCAACCCTGGATCGCGAATATGGTTCAGCATCAGATCCCCAAGTGGGACCTGATCTTGACGACCAGTAATACCTGGAAACGCGGTGTGCTCAGCGGGGATTTTGTGTTTACCAGCGTTGATGGCCGCGCCTATCGCTTACCGTACGCGTCGATAAATTCCATGGTGTGGCAGGGATTGCCCGGCACCTCCTATTATGGTCCAACCTATAAGTTAACGGTGCATTATATGAATGCCGCCCCCCAGGTCTATACTATTGTCAGCGGGCAAATATACCTGGCCACCATTCCAGGCGAACCACCTCAGGAGTACAACGTGCAACAGGTGCAGCACCTGATCGTGGGAACAGCGAATAAAGGGTAGCGATTTGCTTCTAAACGTTCAGAATTATGGCTGTTTGTGTCTCGTCAAAGCCAGGTTTAAGAGTCCTGCTTCTGTGATATGGATTCTAGCACCCGATCGAGCCATTCACTTATCAAAGTATGAAAGAGTTGGCTTTGCTCAATATGCGCATTATGGCCAGCACGATCCAGAACCGCGAAGGTTCCACGGGGATAGTTTTTTAAAATGCGCCAGGCATCCCGATAGCCTGCAACATGATCCTGTCTTCCCACAAGGATCGCGACAGGCCTGGAAAAAGGATGGGGAAGAACATCAACATCAAACGAGTAGCTATAACGCTGACGAAGCCTTTGAAGAAACGATTCATTAGCAATCCTGACCCCCGATAGAAGCTCTTCTCGATAACGCTTCCAATTATTTTCATCCTGCACCACAGCCATCGAGCCGTATTCCTGTGCATCAGCAGGGTCAAGCGAAGCCAATAATTGGGCATTTTCAACAATTACTGTGCGTGGTGGGAGATCCCGCTGACCCCGATCCCCGAGAATGACCGGGCAGATGAGCGCCATTCCCGCAACCTGGTCGAATTTGCGCTTGAGCACTCCCCGGCTGAGATATCCACCATACGAGACTCCGGCGATCAGAAAAGGTTGTCCAGGGATGACCGCATCGATAAAGTCTATCACGACATCGAGCATATCATCGGTGCTCTTGAGAGATTCGTGGCCTGGCGTCTGCCCCATGCCGGGCAAATCAAGATAGATTCGTTGCCAGCCTGGCCGCTGCGCGAAAAGAGGCTCCATACAGCCTTTCATAAGACGGTGATCGGGAGTGTATCCATGGATCGAAATGATGGGGAGGCCAGATCCGTAGGATTCATAATACACAGGGACATCTCGAACAATGCATTCCATATTATAATGGCCCTAAGAATCTGAACACGGAAGGAGGCTGAAATAAGATAAACTCAAGGAATGATGAG
>JAFMRP010001134.1 GCA_017354095.1 Ktedonobacteraceae bacterium | reverse complement strand
ACCAGGCCCTCGTTGAGGTGAAACAAATGATGACCCAGGTCTCGGAGATGATCGTGTCTCCCGCAGCCTGATCGTCGTCTCTAACCACTGATTTCATAAGCAGGAACGCCGCGTTCCCCCCAAGGCAGTGCGGCGCTCCTGCGTTCTTCAATAGAAGGAGGACCACCTCATGCACCTTTCCACGCATGCTCCCTCTCTACCATCCCCTGCTTCCGAGCTGATCTCGGCAGCAGGAGCCCAACTGACGGCGGATGCCTATGACCAGGCCGCCTGGATGGCAACGGTGCAAGCCTCTCCTCGTTTACAACAGGCCATCCAGAGCAGCCAGCAGCGTGTACGGACCGCCCCTTCACTGCTGCGAGATCTATTCTGGAGCCTGTACAAGGCCGTTCCGACGCTCACCACATCATCATCCTCGCCTATCGATATCGTGCATCGCCAGCTTCTGCAGCAGGTGATGCAAACGAGCGAGTGGCAGGAACTGCGGGCGCTGGGCAGTGTTGGTGATCCGGTCTCCAGCGCCATGGGCACCCTAACGCTGGCCGAGGGACTGGTGATACGTCTCTCACAGGAAACGGTGGACTATCTCAATCATGTTCACGCCCTTCAGGAGCAGATCCAGGCCCTACTGAATCAGACGGAAGGGCTGCAGGCTGCCACCGAGCAGTGTGATCCCACGCAGGCTGAGCGCCTGGCGGCTCTGGCAGCGCAGCAGTACGCCCAGGCCCAGACCCACTTGACGCAACTCAGCACCCTGCTCCAGCAGCGACCACCCACCTCCGTAGTGCAACCGGCAGCCGTACGTCAGGCGGCCCGAGCGGCCCTGCGCCAGGCCGGACAAGAAACACAACAGATGGGGAGTCTTCTGACCGGACTGGGCATCGGAGGTGGAACAGCAGACTGGCAGCGGACCGACGAGAAGCTCGCACTGGCCGAACGGCTCGGACGCTCGCCCAAGCTGCATGACATCGCGGCACTGTGTGGGAAACTAATGGCCCTGGCCCATACCATGCAACAGTCCAGCGTGGAAGAGCCTCCCGAACAGCTCGAAGGGATTACTCAGGGACGGCATCTCGCCCGAGTGCTGCCCAGCGAACTGGTCCTCTTCAGCGATCCCGCGACCGAACGGCTCTTCGCCAAAAAGTGGATCGAAGGGCACCTGCTCCAATACGAGCTGCACGCCGCGCATCTGGCAGGGCAGGGACCTATCATCGTCGCTCTCGATAGTAGCGGCTCGATGGATGCCCCGCTACCAGCGCCGGGAGCAGATGCTTCCGTCACCAAAGAAGTGTGGAGCAAAGCCGTGGCGGCCACCCTGGTGCGCATCGCCCAGCACCAGCACCGTGATATCGCCATCTTGCACTTTTCCGGGCAGGTCACCGCCTCCTTCCATTTTGCATATGGCCAGGCCAGCGCGACCGAACTGCTCGACTGCCTGGAACAGTTTGATGAAGGAGGAACGAACTTTGACGCCTGGATGCAGGAGGCGCTACGTCTTGTCGATACAGCCACCTTTGACCAGGCTGATGTCATCTGCATCTCCGACGGGATGGCAGACCTCAGTTCCGAGATGGAAGCCGCCTGGCAGCAGCGACGCCGCGCACGGGGTATGCGCGCCTTTGGCATCCTGCTGGGAACGAAGGAAGAGGCCTCCGAAGAGGAGGGCCCCTCTGTCTTCAAGCGCATCACCGATCTCCTGATTCCCCTTGCCACTCTCACCGAAGAGACGAAGCTGGCACCAATGTTTGCCAGTCTTTACGACCATAGACACGAGCCATGAGAGAAAGGAGAAACCCTTGCCCTCTTCACCCCTTCCGACGATCAACGACATTCAGCATGCTAGTGCCGCACCGCTGGGGTATGCCGTTTTCTGGCGACTCAGCGGGGTGCAGATCCCACATGGCGACCTGGTCACCCTGCTGGTCGCCCATGGCTTTGCCCCCTATCAACCCGATCCACCCGCGCCAACGACGGCCTTGCGACGCGCGTTACAGCGATGGGCTTCCCCAGGGCTGCTGGTGCGCACCATTACACGAGAACCGCCAGTGTTGGCATTGGTAGAAGAGTGGGCCGATCTGCACGGGCTCGACCTGGTCCACCGCACCCGGCTGCGCGTGTGCTATGAACCCATACAGCACACCATCCTGTGCACCCGGACGGCCAGCGGGCCTATTGAGCCAGCCACTAGCGATGGCACACTCACCCACCAGATCCACCTCGTCTGGAAGGAGGCGTGTCAGACGCTCGTGGGAGAAGACCTGGCGCGCCTGCTGCGTGCCATCATCCTGGACCTGCACGCCGTGCGACTGCAGCGTGGCGTGTACTTTGTCTCGGCACGCCATGCCGAGCTGCTCGCACGCCTGGACACACTGGTACGTGCTCTGCCTGGCTCGCCCCTCTTGGCAACGCTCGCACGGATGGACGATCGCCAAACGCGCCAGCACCTGGCCCACACGGTCCATCGCGACATGCTACACGAACTCTCCGGCATGGAGGAGGAACTGCGTCAGGTCTTAGCGG
>JAFMRP010001133.1 GCA_017354095.1 Ktedonobacteraceae bacterium | reverse complement strand
CCGCCCTGCTGCCCGAAATATCCGTTGTGAGCGATTGCCCCTTCTCCTGCCCGCCTGATCGCCCGACTGCCATGTGCGCCACCTGTCGCGAGCGCTTTGAACACTGTGAAGATCTCCCCACCACCCGGCGCCGCGTGCGCGTCGTGGACCTGCCCATCAATGCCTCGGAGGATCGTGTCGTCGGCACGCTCGATCTGGAATATGCCCTGCGCGAAGGGGCACGCCGCTTTGAACCAGGAGTGCTGGCGGAGGCCAATCGCGGCATCCTTTATGTCGATGAGGTCAATCTCCTGGACGATTATATCGTCGATATTTTGCTCGATGCCGCTGCTATGGGGGTGAACATTGTGGAGCGTGAAGGCGTGTCTTTCTCTCACCCGGCTCGCTTTATCCTGGTTGGCACGATGAATCCCGAGGAGGGCGAGCTGCGCCCTCAACTCACGGATCGTTTCGGCCTCTGCGTGGATGTCTCTTCCATCCATGATGTATATCAGCGCGTTGAGATCGTTGAGCTGCGCGAGCGCTTTGAGACCGATCCCGCCTCTTTTCTGTCCGCGTACGCCACAGCCGAGCAGCAACTGCGTGACCAGATTGTCACGGCCTCCCGCCTGGAAAAACAGGTCAGCGTGTCGCGCCAGGTGGCCGAACTCATTGCCCGTATCAATATCGAACTGAATATCGATGGCCACCGTGGCGATATCGTCTTGCGCCGTGCCGCCCAGACCTACGCTGCCTATCTCGGCCTGGAACGGGTGACCCCCGAACACGTCTATGCCACCGCTCCGATGTCCCTGACCCATCGCGTCAAACGCCTCCCCCTCCAGCGCTCCACCCGCTCCATCCATGAAGCCCTTCATGCCCTCCAACAAAAAAGCCCCTGAACATTCCCACAGAGGCTTTGCTTACCACCTGCCGGTTGACGCTCCCCTATAGCATTGGCTACAATTCCTAATAACGTGTAGATAGCTCTTGTATCAACGAGGTTACAATGCTCATCGATCATCTCGACCATCTCGTGCTGACCGTGGCTGACATCGAGGCCACCTGCGCTTTCTATACTCGCGTCCTGGGCATGCAGGTTGTGACCTTCGGCGCCGGACGCAAGGCATTGCAGTTTGGCAGGCAAAAGATGAACCTGCACCAGGCTGGCAAAGAGTTCGAGCCGAAGGCCCGGCTGCCCACCCCTGGTTCCGCTGATCTCTGCTTTATCACACAAACTCCGCTTGAACAGGTTATGGCTCACCTGCAAACATGCAACGTCCCGCTGCTCGAAGGTCCCGTTACCAGAACCGGCGCGCTCGGCCCTCTCCTATCGCTCTACCTGCGCGATCCCGATGGTAACCTTCTGGAAATATCAAACTATATCGACTCTTAAACCATCAGGCATTGGCTAAAGACCAGGTAAGGACGCAACTCTCATGGATCTAGTCTCTGGTGTAAACACCGCTACCTTCCCGCGCGATTGGTTTTTCTCCACCCACCAGCATCAAGGGATCGAAATTGTCGGCGTACTGCGCGGACAGGTGACGCTGAACGCGGGCGACGATAGCTGGCACGCCTGCGAACGCGAAATCCTGGTCATCCCGCCTCACCTCTCTCATAGCTGGTCCTCCCAATACGGCACCGAACTGGCCATCGCTCACCTCCTCAGTGTCAGCCGCGATCTGGCCGATCGCCTCCTGCCAGGCTATTATCCACGCCTCATTCGCCTGCCTGCTCCCCAGTTCGCCGAGTATACCGCGCTTTTTACCCGTGTTGCTGCCACTCCTCAGCGATCCTCTTCCCAGCGCCGCCTGCTCAATGCCTACCTCGAAGCCTTTCTCCTCACAATCCTTGAGGGCTGCGATAGCGCTCACTCTGTGGTCCAGGAAGCTATCGCCTATATGCAGGCTCATCTCAGGGAAAACTTCAGTGTGGCACGGCTCGCTCGTCGATTCCTTATGTCAGAGGCAACCATCCGGCGCCATTTTCGCCAGTTCCTGGGCGTCTCACCCAGGCAATATCTGCTCGAACTGCGCCTCACCGAGGCCCGGCGTCTCATGACAACTTCGCAGCTCACTATTCAGGAGATCGCTGCGCGCACCGGTTTCTATGATCCTGCCCACTTCTCGTCTACGTTTCGCAAGCGCTTCGGCCTCTCACCAACCTCCTGGCGCGCTGAGGAGTGTGCACATATTACTGCATCAAGCTTCACATGAAGGAGATCGCAGCGGGAGGTGCAGGCGATTCCATACAGCCCACCTGACGGCGCAGCCGTAGCCGCGGCAGATTCCTTGCAGACGGCCTGGGCGCAGCCAGACGCGCCAGCGTCGTTGGCCGTCTGGACAAGAGACTCGGCGTTGGCGGGCTGGACAAGAGGTCGGCGCACCTATCAAACGCAGTTTGACAGGGTAATATTACGTCAAATGATAGGAAGGACAACCATGGATAAAAGAGTACAATTTGACTTTGCAATCGAGTTTACCAATGGCGGAGGAATACAGGGACAGGGCTTTCGCCTGGATATCGCGGGCGACAATA
>JAFMRP010001132.1 GCA_017354095.1 Ktedonobacteraceae bacterium | reverse complement strand
CTGGAGCGGCTGTGCCGGGTACTTCCTTGCCGAGCACCTGGACGAAGTCAGCCGCGCTAGCGGCGTTGGTGCTCGGAATACAAAGGGGTGCCGGGTTTTTGCACAACTTTTTTCAACTCGGCACTTTTTTGCCTATATCCTACCTTAACCCGCTCCAGAAGCGGCTGTGTAGGGTGTGTAGGGTTGGTGTAGGGTCTGTGGAGGGTTTGCAGCCGCTCCAGAGGCCGCTGTGTAGGGTGTGTAGGGTTTTTTACATCGATTCCCAAAAATGTTTGCCAACCCCCTCACCCAACATGTAGGGCCACCCCTCGCGGGTGGCCGGGGACGTGGGGTCAGGCACTTCCCAGGCGCCCATGTATATGTGTGTATAATTACGACACCCTATTCACGACCCTTTGGAATATCCCCCTGCTCCCCTTGTATATGGATCTGGTTTGGTCTATTATTTAAAGCATATGCTAGAGGCATTCGTTTTTTATCGATGAACTAATAAGGAGCGTTTGTAGTTATGACTGGTCAATCTATTCAGCCGATACGTGTGGGAGTGATCGGCCTGGGGTTTGGTGGCGAGACGGCTCTAAAATGCTATAAACAACTGCCCGGGGTGGATATCGTAAGCCTGGCTGGCATGGAAGAGGATAAACTGGAGCAGTTGGGAGAGACGTATAAAATACCCTATCTCTATCGCGATTATAAAGACCTGCTGGCCCGCGACGATATCGACGCCGTGAGCATCGCCCTCCCCAACTTTTTACACGCTCCCGCCGGCATTATGGCCCTGGAACGTGGTATACACGTGCTCTGCGAAAAACCACTGGCTCGCAATTCGGTTGAAGCAGAAAGCATTGTACAGGCCGCCATCAAAGCCAATCGCGTGCTAAAGGTGGTCTTTAACCACCGTCAGCGCGGCGACATCCAGATCCTGAAGCGCTACATCGATGAAGGATCGCTCGGCACGATCTACTATGCCAAAGCAAGCTGGATGCGCAGCAGAGGCATTCCGGGCGCCGGCAGCTGGTTCGTGAGCAAGGAAAGATCTGGCGGCGGCCCGTTGATCGATCTCGGTGTACATGTGCTCGATATGGCGCTCTTCCTGCTCAACGAGCCAGAGATTGTTACCGCGAGCGCTATGACCTATAACCACCTGGGAAGCAATGGCGTGGGCTTCAATGCGAAGGCGCTCAAGTCCGGTGCGGGCCACGATTTTGAAGTAGAAGATCTGGCAACAGCCTTTCTGCGCACCTCTCAGGGCACAACGCTGCTGCTGGAGTGCAGCTGGGCTACCCATAGCGGCGCGGGCGATGACTATGGCATTACGCTCTATGGCACTAAAGGTGGCGCGGAGATCAAAGCGAAAAACTATAGCTGGGAAGATACCTTGCGCATCTATACCGACGTGGCAGGTACCCCCGCCGAAATCAGTCCACGCGTCTACCGCGGCGAGTATCACCTGGCTGTGATACGCGAGTTTATTGACGCGATCAGAGAGGGAAACTGGTCAGAGCATAATGGAAGCGAGGGCCTGAAGCGCACTCGTATCATCGATGCCTGCTACGCCTCCGCTCAATTGGGACGCGAAATCGCGCTCGATAAGTAACCGAGAGTTATAGAACCTATGCATGATGCGCATAAGCATGTGGCTCTGATCACTGGCGGTTCGCGTGGTATCGGAGCGGAAACAGCCCTGGCCCTGGCGCGTCGCGGCTACGATATCGCTATCGCCTATCGTAACAAAGCCGCACGCGCCGCCGAAGTCGCTGCCATGATCGAGCAACAATCCGTGGCAGCCCTGGCTATTGCCGGCGATATCACCCACCAGCAAGAGCGATATCACCTGTTTGCTGAGCTCAAACAGTGGCGAGGTCACCTGGATCTGCTGATTTTGAATGCTTCAGGTGGCATCGAGCGAGATCTGCTGGCCGCCAACCCTGATTATCCCATGCATATCAATCGCGATGCCCAGCTTGCCTTACTCGATGGCGCGCTGCCACTGATGCCTCAGGGAAGCACGGTCCTCTTTGTGACCAGCCACTGGGCTCACCTCTATGGCCGCGTGGAGCAGATACCAACCTATGAACCCGTCGCCGCGTCAAAACACGCGGGTGAAGTAGCCATGCGCGCGCGCCAGCGCGATCTGGAGCTTCAGGGCGTCCGTCTGCTGGTCGTAACAGGCGATCTGATCGAAGGCACTATCACGCCAAAACTGCTCGAACGAGCCTCACCAGGCCTTGCGCAGCAGCGGCGCGGCTCTATTGGTCAGCTCCCCACCGCCGCCGAGATGGGCGAGAAGATCGCTGCCTCCGCGTGTGATCCTACCCTGCCCGCCGGCCACACCGTCGTCATCGGCGGCACACTGGAATCAATGCTCAAACAATAACCCCCGGGCTTCCCTATCTGGGGAAGTCCGGTCCTTGTTCCCAGGCAAGAGGGGTACGGGAGCACAGCCTCAACCCCTTCCTAACTCTTGCCCAACGAGCAAGGGCGCAAAAGCCTGACCACCCTGCCCGGAAGCGTGGATGTT
>JAFMRP010001131.1 GCA_017354095.1 Ktedonobacteraceae bacterium | reverse complement strand
TCCGCCTTCCGCTTTTCGAGCATGCTACTGTCCACCTTTGCCTTTCGGCTTAGGGTAAGCTCTTGTCCTAGAGGTCTTCGCTCTCTTCCTCTTCCGTATCATGCGGAGATTTCATATGCACCGACACGGCGCACGCTGGTGATCCAGTGCTTGGCCCGTTTCCAGTTGATCCCCAGCCGGCTGAGCGTTTGGCGCATCGTTTCGATGGACACGTCCCGAGCCATCCAGCCGAGGCGTACACACTGCTGGACGAGCAAATCGAGCGTCCACAGACTGGTCTCGAAGCCAAAATCGCGCGGCGGACGGTGCAAGACGACTTTGAACATCTCGGCAGTCACATCTGTACGCAGCACGGTCGGAAGATGGTGGGGACGGCTCGATCCGGCTTGCAGAGCAGCCAGCCCCTCTTGGTTGAAGGCATGGATGGCATGGCGAACCGTTTGCTCGTCGCAGGAGAGCGCTTGCGCGATGGCGGGGGCTGTTTCCCCACGAGCGGAAGCCAGCAGGATCTGGCTGCGACGGAGGACAAAGGCATCTGAGGAACGCAGCCCGGCAGCCAGCGACTGCTGTTCCTGTTCGGAAAGCTCGCGGACAAAAATGCGTGGTCTCATGGGTCTGAGTATACCACATCCCGGATCACCTTCCTTGAGAATGCACTATGTATACCGAGGAACACTATCGAGCGAATCTTGAAGAGGTGCATGCCGAGCGGCTGCGCCAGATCCCCTACACGGAAAACAGCGTAGAGGAGGCCAGAGATCGCCTGCACACTGCGCGTGAGCGGGCCAACTAGGTGGAACAGGAAGCACAGCAGGAACTGAGTAACCGCATGGTGGGCTACATGCACCATGAAACGCGATTGCGCCATGTGGCGGGCATCAATGCGCGAGTGAATGCGGCCAAAGACGAGCTGCGCGCCGCATAGGAGCACTCTGACAACGTCTCTCGCGATCCTATGGCACTGGCATTGGCCGCCCGCAAACGGGAACGCGCGGCACAGGCCAAACGCGACGAGCAGCGCGCAGCTGAGCAGGCACAGCACGCCAAAGAGCAGTTTCGCGCGCTTCCTGGCCTTGGGTAGCACGGCTGCGCAGTTTGAACAGGCCTGGCCTGCCATGTGGCAGAGTGAGCTGCAGCGGCGAACGCAAAAAAGCCAGGACCAGGTGAGCCAGTTGAAAGCGCGCATGCAGCGCTCTGGTCGCTACAGCTTCTAGAATCGTGAGGATGCCCGAATATGCCCGAGAATACCAGTTATTCAGCGTTTTCTGCGCTTTCGCCCAAACAAAGCAAGCTCATTGCGGCCCTGCTTGCCGGGCATCCGATTATCGCCGCGGCAAAGATCGCCGGCTGCAATGAGAAAACGGCCCATCTCTGGCTCAAACTCCCGCATGTGCAGCAGGCCTACAAAGAGGCACAGCGCGCCGTTTTTGATGAAGCCATCAATCTGCTCATCACCGACATCGGCGAGGCCAGAGCGACGCTACAGGCCATCATGAAGGAGACCGAGGCGCCCGCGGCGACCATAACGCGGGCCGCTCAGATCCTGTTAGAGCAGGCCATTGCTCTGCGTGAAACCAGCGAATTGAAAGCGCGGGTCACTCTGCTGGAGGCCAGAAACATCTATGAACCATCTACACGCGCTCAGGCGCCGCATTGACAAACTGTATGGAACACATCGGGCCAGAGCCGCAACCGCTCAACCTGGCCGAGGGCATTGACTTCACGCGCTTCAACGTCGATGAGCAGGCCCAGCTCTCCACCTTCCTGGACAGCCTGGATCGCTACCCCATTGGGCAGCATCCGATCGCCAATACCACAACGGCCGGGGAACTGGCCCGCACGGTAGAATGCACGATCGCGCAAGAGGTACTCTCCTGCATAAGTGAAGAGAAGCTAAGGGAGGCTCAGTCCTGGGCAGAGCTGTATGAGGCACGGGCAGCAGGCGCCTGCTAACATGGAGGACATGAAAAAGGACTGGATGAGCAGCCATTCATCCAGTCCTTTGTTGTAGAGAACTAGCGGGTCTGAGTGGTGTTCTTGCCCAAGGCGGCACGAACCTCTGAGGCACTGGCAAAAGAAGCATTCGGCAGCTGGCGCAGCGCATTGATCACCTCTGGCGAGGCGCCTTGTTGCTGAGCACTGCTCATGATCATCGCCTTGTCAGTAGGATAGCGCACGTCCGTCAAATACTGCTCGATTTCCTTTGCATTCATAGACATAGGTAGCCTCTTTCTCTTCTTGCATCATGATCTTTCACGCACAGTTTGATTGCTTACTTACTTCCAGTAGAGAAAGCCACTGCAGCGGCATCTTTGCATCGGTGATATGCGCAGAGCAGGCACGCCAGTTGCGTCGCTGCCTGCACACAAAAGAGCCAGATGGGGCGATGCGACATCTGGCTCTTTGGCAAACATGGAAAAGATGGGGTGCTTTGTGGGCACCGATCTTGAGTATACAGGAATCACACATTTTTTGACCAGAACAATGGTCCGATCCGTGGGAAACTGTCCCTACAATGCACCT
>JAFMRP010001130.1 GCA_017354095.1 Ktedonobacteraceae bacterium | reverse complement strand
GCTTTCTGGCATGCCGGTGACGGCGGTACAGAGGGAAGGACTCAGGCGGGGCAGCACGCTGGTGCGCAGCAGAAAGTCCTGCAGCCGTTCTGGTTGAGCGTGAAGCACCTCGGCCACAAAATAGTCCAGGATGGGCCGGTGGCTGCCACTGAAGGTGGCAAGGAGGCGTTCAATCTGGGGCTGTGTCGTTTTTCCCTGTAACGAGAGAAAGAGCAGGCGCAGTCCAGCAGCCCACCCTTCCAGGTGCGTATCAAGCCGTGCCAGCGCCTCTGTGGAGAGCGCAAACTCTTGCAGGAACGCAGCGCTCTCCTCAGAGGTGAAGCGCAGATCGGCGGCCTGAATTTCGTTGAGATCGCCATTGGCTCGTAGCCGCGCCAGCGGCAACGGGGGCTCCTGGCGGGTAATCAGTACAACGTGCAGCGTCTCGGGCAGGTGAGAGAGGAAAAAGTCCAGTGTTTCATGGATTCTGGCTTCCACGATAACATGGTAATCTTCCAGGATCAGCAGGCCCGCGATGTTCCGTTGGGTCACTTCATTGAGGAAGGTGGTGAGCGCTACTTCAAGCGTGGGCGGCTTCATATAGGGTTGATATGGCTGAGTGGAGGAGAGCAGCAGGTTGAGGGCGTGCTGATCTGGTGTGGTATGCCACGCCTGGGAAGAGGCGAGGATATAGCGCCAGAAGCGCGTCGGATCATTGTCACCTGCATCCAGCGAGACCCAGGAGACGGGTGGAAACGATACCTGCTCGCTGCGTGCCGCGATCCACTGGCGCACAAGAGTCGTTTTGCCAGATCCCGCGGGGGCGCACAGCATCGTCAATTTGCGCTCCAGGCATGCATCGAGCCGTGCCAGCAGCCGTTCGCGCGCCACCAGCGAGCTGTGCAGGTGAGGCAAACGAAGCTTGGGGGCCAGCAGCGGTGAGGTCGCGGAGGGCTCAGGGTCCAGTTCCGGCGCTTCCTGGGGTGGCCGAGCAGTCGCAAAAGCCGCGCTGATCTCGCCCGCGATCTCTTCTAAGCGTGTGATTGCCAGGTCCGTTGTTCGTCCGGCATAGCGCTTGATCGTTTTCCGGTTCTGGCAGCGATAGGCGTACCAGTAGCCGGCGTTACGCGCCCGGGCCTCTTTCCGTAACGTCAGATGCCCCTGCTTCCCCTGAAAGGCGAACGAAGAACAGGCGGCAAGCCAGGTAAACCACTGCTGCTCCTCGCCGGGGACAGGGCTGCTGTCCGGCCTGCCAGGCTCGTGTATGACATAGGTGTTCTGTGCTGCGATCCAGGTTACGGAGTGGGCGACAACTTTCGGCATACGTCTCTCTTTGTCTAATTACCCAATGCACGTCTAAGGATGACTATAACAGGTACAGGTAATTCTGGCAAGGCCGGTTATCGTATTTCGTATTGAACCCGGTCCCTCCTGGCTCTCTCTGGCTGTGTATGTCACAGCATTTGTGCAAATGCTATGATAATACATAGGGATATGTGGTTGCAAAATCACCACGATGCTTCTCAACAGTTATGTTTAACCGAGGAGGATAAGTTTGTGAGCCATATCTCAGTCACGAGTGAACGTGTAATAGCTGTCAGGCCCGATCATATCTATCGGGTACTTGTTGATTATAAACATAAGCGTCCCAAGATGCTGCCACCGGACTTTGTCGACTATGCGGTAGAGAAGGGTGGGAAGGGTCCTGGAACGGAGGTGCGTTATCGCCTGCAGGCCGGGGGCCGCGAGCGCTCTTACCATATGCACGTAGAAGAGCCGGTGAAGGGCCGGGTGATTACTGAGCGCGATTGCAAGTCGTCGCTGGTCACCACCTGGCGGCTGGCGCCTCTGGATGGCGGTGAGCAGACCAGGGTGAGCGTTACCAGCGAATGGGAGGGTGGCCAGGGCGTCCAGGGCTTCTTTGAGCGTACCTTTGCTCCCTTTGGCCTGAGCCGCATCTATCAAAGTATGCTCACTATGCTGATGCTCATGACGCAGCCAGCCGGACGGAACCTGGTTGATGCCCGCGAAGAGGAGGAGAAGAAGCGGGCCCGGCGGATGCAGATGCTGCCACTGGCTATGCTGGGCGTGGCTGCTGTGGCTGTAATTCTTGGCTATCGACGCTGGCAGAACGGCTAAGCAGCGCTATAACATGACCGCGACGGACTCCAGGGGTCCGTCGTTTTTTTATCCACGCTGCAGCGGAGCAGGGGCGGCGCTCTGCCCCAATGCTTTCAACTGAATCTCCGTTGTGCGCAGCGCCAGCAGCGTGCGGTGGTGGTCCTGTGGAAATGCCGGGCCGGTGAAAATGTGCAGCGCGTCCCGGTAGCAGGCGCAGGCCTGTTCCAGGTTGGCCTGGCGATCTCCCCCCGGTCGCGTGCGGTGCAGCTGGCCCAGGCAGACCAGCGTCGTGGCGTACTCGACCGGGTATGAGTCGGGCGAGTAGACCTGGAGCGCGCTTTCACAGCAGACGACGGCGCAACTCAGGTACTTATCCTGCCACTCCCGGTTCCCCTGTGTATCCTGTGCGTAACGCTGGTAGGC
>JAFMRP010001129.1 GCA_017354095.1 Ktedonobacteraceae bacterium | reverse complement strand
CGCACCCTGCTCGAAGGCATCTTTCCCGGCATTGAACTCGAACGCGTCTCCCGCGAAAAAATGGTCTCGCTGGTGAAACCCCACTGTGTTGTGCAGGGCGTGCTCACGGGCGTGCCAAGCCGCAAAGATTACCGCCCCGAGCGCTTCGATGAGCCGA
This sequence comes from Ktedonobacteraceae bacterium, assembly GCA_017354095.1. Taxonomy (GTDB): domain Bacteria; phylum Chloroflexota; class Ktedonobacteria; order Ktedonobacterales; family Ktedonobacteraceae; genus Bu33. Next base: position 2,367 of record JAFMRP010001129.1, on the reverse strand, counting down.
AAAAAAGCCAGAACCCTCAGCCGGCTTCCGCCACTTCCACCCAGCAGAATCAATCGCTATTGGAGCGTGTCATTCGCGGTATGTATGGCGGCACCTGGTGCTATATCGTCCAGGCGCACCCACGCCCACGCGCTCAGGTGGTGCAGGATCGCATGAAGGTCGTGGACCTGCTCACGCAAATCACCTCGCGCTCGCGCGTGCAGTGGAACTCCACCAAACAGGAAAGTTCAACCCATACCAGCACCGAATCGGCCAGCCAGACCCACTCCTACAGCGGCGATATGGTCAACTATCGCGCCCAGTACCTCATTAAATTGCTCGAACGCGAACTGGAGCGTCTCGACCAGGGGGCCGCCGTTGGCCAGTGGATCGTGCGCACCTACTTCGGCGCCACCCAGGCCGACGATGCTCGCCGCGTCGCCTCGTTGCTGCTCGGCACGATGGCCGGCCAGGATTCCCGTCCCGACCCCTTGCGTACCGCCATCTGCCAGCCTTCTGGCGGCATGTCGCTCAGCAACTTCCATACCTTCCTCACCTCTAATGAACTGGCTACCCTGATCCAGCCGCCACGCGAGGAGGTCGCGGGCTATGCCATTCACGATCATGTCTACTTCGATGTCGATTTCCGCGCTACCGGCGAGGGCTACCTTCCGCTTGGCTCCATCATGCAGAGTGGCCGCGATACACGCAATACCTTTGACATCTCGCTCGATGCCCTCACCAAACACGCCGTTGTCATTGGCGTGACCGGTAGTGGTAAAACAACCACCGTGATGAGCATGCTGGATCGCGTGGTCGATGCTCGTAAACCCTTCCTGGTTATCGAGCCCGCCAAAACAGAGTATCGCGCTCTCGGCAGCGCGCTTGCTGGCCGGGCTAATCTGCGCATCTTTACCCTGGGCAGCGAGACGGTCGCGCCCTTCCGCCTCAATCCTTTTGAGTTCCAGACCGATGACGAACCGGGCAGCGTCTCCTTGCTCACCCACATCGACTTCCTGAAAGCCGTTTTTAATGCCGCCTTTGTGCTCTATTCGCCCATGCCCCACGTGCTTGAAGAAGCCCTGCATGAGGTCTATGAAGATAAAGGCTGGGACCTGGCCAGCGGCCAGAATCGCCGCGTGCCGGACTGGAAAGAGCGCCATAAGTATCCTATCTTCCCCACGCTGACCGATCTCTTCTATAAGGTCGAGGCCGTTACCAATCGCCTGGGCTATGACCGCGAAGTTGAAAGCAACGTCAAGGCCGGCCTGAAGTCGCGCATCGGCTCGCTGCGTATTGGCTCCAAGGGCCTGATGCTCGATACCGCGCGCGGCGTTCCGATGGCGAATCTGCTCTCGACACCCACCATCCTGGAACTGGAAAATATCGGCAGCGACGACGAAAAAACTTTCCTCATGGGCCTGCTGCTGGCTCGCCTCTACGAATTCCGCCGCATGCAGGCAGCCCATAACGCCAGGGAGGGCGCTGCTCTCTCGACTGGCCTCCAACACCTGATCGTCTTTGAGGAGGCGCACCGCCTGCTCAAAAATACCTCGACCCAGGTCGATAGCGAGTCCTCCAATATGCGCGCTCAGGCCATCGAGGTCTTTACCAATATGCTTTCCGAGGTGCGCGCCTATGGCCAGGGCGTGCTGGTGGCCGAACAGATTCCCAGCAAGCTCGCGCCCGATGTGCTGAAAAATACCAATTTAAAGGTTGTTCATCGCCTGATAGCTCAGGACGACCGCCAGAGTATCGGGCAGACGATGAACCTCAATGACGACCAGCAGACACACCTGGGCATCCTCAATCCCGGTATGGCGGTCGTCTACGCTGAGGGCGCGGACCACGCCTACCTGGTGCGCATGGAAAACTACAAGCGCAACCTCAAGTCGCTCGGCGATGAGCAGCTCAAACGCATCAGCCGTGCCTATGCCTCGGTTATGCCCTATCAGATGATCCCTAACATCGGCAGCTACGACCTGCCCCACTCCGCCAATGGCGAACTGGATCCGACCTTCTACCAGGCTGCTGGCCGTCTGCTGTCCGATGAGCGCAATCGCCGCATCTGGGCGCGCATCCTCTTCTGCCTGGTGCTGCGCCCGGTCAATGTCATGAGTATGCTGCACCTCTGCTCGGAGCATATCGAGGAGGAGATGCCCCATCTCTCGGCTGAGCAGCATGACGCCCTGCTGCGTATGCTGATCGTGCGCGGCGCGGCCGAGGTTATGCATGAACGCGGGGCGCGCTTCGGCTGGAGCTATGGCCAGGTGGAACAACTGCGCGAAATGTTGACGCGCGGCCTGCTCGGCCTGGTCCACGTGGAGCAGCTCAGACGCCAGGGCGGCTAATCAACCCGCTCCGTCGTTATGACCGAGCTGGAAAAAA
>JAFMRP010000238.1 GCA_017354095.1 Ktedonobacteraceae bacterium | reverse complement strand
TGTCCTTGCTCTCCTTGCTCGAAGCAAGCGTCAATGATCAGGGTACGATTTCGTTCGGTGGGGCCTTCAGCACCTGGGGGCGTTTGATGAGCATGAAGACGAAGTAGATCAGGCCGATAACGAACATGCCCAGCGAATATGCCCAGGATGTGGCGAAGGATGCGTCGCGGAAGATGGAGAGTTCAAAGAGCAGCCAGACCAGGGCCAGGATCGTTACCGGCCATTCAAATGCGCCCAGGCTGAAGTTGCGTGCGGCAGGCAATCGGTGTTTTGTGCAGATGAAGAGAATGACGGTGGCGAGGTAAATGATAGCTGGCAACAGCGTTGAGGCGCTGAACAGATTGGTGAGCACATTGGTTTGCAGGCCGAAGAGACCCAGAATTACCTCCATCAGAACGCCACACAGAATTGTCGCTGCAACCGGCGTCGCAGTGCGTTTATCTACACGTCTGAAAAGTCGATAGCCGGGGAAGCGCTCATCACGAGACATGGCCCAGACCAGGCGGGTAGCCGAGATAAAGGCCACCAGACCGCAGGCAAAGATGGAGAAGATCACCACGACCAGCAGGATATCGCCGACGATAGAGCCCAGCGTTCCCCTGACGATATCGGCCACAGGCGTCGACGAAGCACTAAGCGTTGTGAGGTCGCCCGACGCCAGGTTAAGCGCAACCAGGAAGGCCATACCAACGATACCGCTCAGCAGGACCGCCGACCACATGGCAAAAGGAACGATCTTGTGTGGATTCTCCGTCTCCTCCGCCAGGTTGGCCGCAGCCTCAAAGCCCACGATGGTATAGGAGCCCAGCAAGAACGAGAAGATAAACGGCCCGACCGAGGTCAGCGTTCCCAGCGAGAAGTAGCCATCGGGAGAGACGATACCGGTGCTGAACAGATGATCAGGGTGCAGCATGCCGCGTATCGCTCCAATGATGAGCAGCAGGACGGTCAGGCCTACCACGCCGATGACCTCAGTTCCCACAGCTGCGTTATTGATGCGGGTGGCCCAATACGTAGAGAAGATAATAAGCAGCGCCTGCAATGCTATGATAAGAGCTGTTGCCAGCCATGCATTCAGTGCGGTCTCTGTATAGTTAAAGAGGCTGGGCAGCACCGTTTGAGCAATGGCATAATCCACTGAGACCACTACGACCGCCAGGAACGTGAAAGAGACCCATCCCAACAGCCAGCCAAGGGCGGGATTTGCCAGGCGCGAGGCCCATTGATATGAATATCCCGCGATGGGCATGCGTGAAGCCAGAGAGGCAAAGACCAGCGAGACCAGCAGTTGACCGATCACCACTATCGGCCATGTCCAGATGCCAAGCGGTCCCCCCCATTTCAGGACGCTGCCATAGGTGGTAAAGAGGCCGGTCGAAATAGAGATAAAAGAGAAACCGACGGCAAAAGAGGCGAAACGCTTCAGGTCACGTCGAAATTCCTGCCTGTATCCAACGGTCTGGAGCGCTTCGTTATTGGATTCGGGCTGAATATCTTCAGTAAGTGCCATTCAGTGCTCCTTCTCTATTCCGTGTTTTCATAGCCCTCACGACTCAAGTACACCCGGTTTTCAAGCCTGCGGAGCAGGGGAAGAGGCCTTTCGACGGTTGTGGGCCTGATGATCAGCGTGTGGTTGTATAAGTTTCAAGCCCGCAAGCGGGAGGGGCCACGTTTCGACATCGCCCTGAGCTGAGGGAGCCCTTTACGACCCAACCAGGATAGGCTGACAAACGGCGTGGTTGTGATGTTTCAATCCTGCGGAGCAGGTGGGACCTCTTTCGACGGTTATGCCCATACTATAGCACGCGAGGCTGGAAAAAGCAAGCATTACAGGCAGCAGTCAGGTGAGTGAGCAAGTAACTTTACGTCCCACTACCCACCCACTTGATCGCTCGCATATGCTCGGATAATAGCATCAGGGGAGAGGATAGGCGATTTCGCCAGTTTTATCATCAGCGGTTAGATCTTGATAGGAAATGATAAGCTGTGTTTGAGACGGATCTATTTGCATGTTAGCATCCAGGTCATCTACATAATAATTGAGAAGATTATCGCCCACACCGATATCCTGTGTGCGCTCATCGACAACACGGCAGAACCAACCCGATGCATCGCATTGAGAGATTTGGAAGACGAACGTGCCCATCGGAAGTTGCCCCCATCTCACGTCTATTTGCTCGATGGCAAGATGGTAGACATGCCCCTGAGAGGAAACACTCCCTTGATAAGGTGATTTCTGCAAAATGTCTGCAAAGACATATAACCCGAAAAGAAGAAAGAGGCCGATACCCGTAGCAACCATGCCGAGGATGAGCCCGATGAGACGGAGAATTCTGACGCGTCCTCCGGGTTTCGTTTCGTTTGTAGCACGCTCTCCTGGAGCACCCTTTCTCCAAAGACGTCGAGCCCAGACGATTAAAAAACCAATGGCGAGGCCCCAAAAGAGGAGGCTGAAAGCGACACTCAGTACAATATTCTTCCAGGAGAGTGCCATTAACCAGAAGAAATAGATCATCTTGTTGCGATACAAATGTTCATTGATGAGAGGAGCAAAGCCAGTCAATCCGAATAGTATAGAAATAATAAGAAGATAGAGATGCTGAAAAAAACGCGACCGAAAAGAGGGTGAATTGATAACCATAAAAGCTAATCTCCTTTGATATATTGCTAGCATGCATATTGCTACAACAGCAGCATATCGAAATAAAGCGAATCTAGCTATGAGATTATTCATAATATTCTCTTGTGGTCATTCCCTCTGCCAGATAGAGAGGTGGGTTATTGCCAGTACTGAACCAGTAGCAATTTTCGGAGATGGTAAGAGCTAGAGGCGCTCTACAGGCCGTCAAAGGAGAGTACCAACACTTTCCTTGACAGCTTGTAGAGCAGTATGGGGTTACTTTTTAATCAACCTGCTCAAACAGGATGAGCTCCAGATTGAGATCTGAATGCCATTGAGTAGAGCGTTGCATAAGCCCCTTCGCGCTGCAGCAGCTCGGAGTGGGTGCCCTGCTCGATGACGTTGCCTTTTTGGATGACCACGATCTTATCGGCGTTCTTGATCGTCGAGAGGCGGTGCGCGATCACGAAGGCCGTGCGGCCCTGCAGCAGGCGGCTCAGGCCCTGCTGCACCAGCAGCTCGGTGAAGGTGTCGATGTTGGCGGTCGCTTCATCGAGGATCAGGATGCGTGGATCGGCCAGCAGCGCGCGCGCGAACGAGATCAGCTGGCGCTGGCCGACGCTGAGATTGCGGCCGCGCTCGCGGATAATCGTATCGTACCCGTCTGTCAGCTGCATGATCAGGTCGTGCGCTCCCACTGCCTGCGCCGCCTTTATGATGTCCTCGTCGCTGGCATCCAGCCGTCCATAGCGGATATTCTCCTTAATGGAACCGGTGAACAGGAATGGCTCCTGTGGCACCACGCCGATCTGGCGCCGCAGCGAGGCCTGCGTGACCTCGCGCAGATCATGCCCATCGATCAGGATGGCCCCTTTCTGGATCTCGTAGAAGCGCGTCAGCAGGCTGATGATGGTGCTCTTGCCCGCCCCGGTTGGTCCCACAATCGCGATCGTCTGACCGGCTCGCGCCTGCAGATCCAGGCCGTGCAGCACTGGATGCTCCTGGTTGTAGCCAAACCAGACCTCGCGAAACTCCACATCGCCTTTGATCTGCGGCAGTTCCTGCGCGTCCGGGCGGTCGGTGATCTCCACCGGGATGGCCATGATCTGGTGAATACGCTCGGCTGCCACGCCGGAACGCTGCAACTGCGTGTACTGCATACTCAGGTCACGGATTGGATCGAAGAAGCGGTTGATGTAGAGCGTAAAGGCCACCAGCGCGCCTACCTGCAGCGTGCCATGCGCCACCTGCCAGCCGCCATAGACGACCGTCAGCGCGATGGCCAGCGCCGCCACTACTTCGACCAGCGGCAGCACGAGCGCCGCGATCTTGCTGGCCTGGACGTTGGTATCGCGGTTATAGGCGTTCAAGTCATCGAACTCGGCGCTATTGCGCTTCTCACGCACGAGACTCTGGATTACGCGCATACCGGAGATATTCTCCTGCAGCGTCGAGTTGACCAGAGAGATGGAGGCGCGCGTTCGCCGGAACGAGCGCTGCGCGTAGCGCTGCCAGAAAACCGTGATTACCACCATGATCGGCAGTACCGTAAAGGTCAGCAGCGCCAGTCCCCAGTTCAGCGATAGCAGCGCGCCTATGATGCCAATCAGGGCCACCATCGAGCTGAGCATCGAAAGCAGGCCCGAACTGAGCATCGCCTCCAGCACGTCGATATCGCTCTGTAAGCGTGACATCACACGCCCGATCTGGGTATGGTCGTAGAACTTCATCGAGAGCCGCTGCAGGTGCTCGAACATATCGGCGCTGACGTGATACAGGATCTGCTGCCCCGTCCAGGACATAGTCCAGACCTGCCAGTACTGCGCCTGCCACATGGCGATATTCACGGCCAGCAGCGCAACGCTGATCCAGGCCAGGCCGGGCAGATCCTTGCGACTGATGAAGCTATCGATCGCGATGCCAATCATGTAGGGGCCGGCCAGATTCAACGCTGTATAGAGCAGCATCAGGATCACGCTGGCTATAGCCGTCCATTTATAGCGAGCGATATAGGGAAAGAAGAGACGCAGGTGCTTGCGGTCAAGTGTTGGCGCGTCATCTTCGTCGGCGGTTGCCAGGCTATTTTCGCGCCAGACATTCTTGCGCCGCTCCTCTACGTATTGATACCGCTCCCGTTTCGGCGAAGAAGTAGCAGCTACCCGCTCTTTCGTCGCGCTCATCGCATCACCTCGCGTTTCTCCTCAGCATCGTCCCCCTCAATCGCGGGCAGCTCTTGAGAGTTGAGCATCTGCTCCTCGAATTCCTCCTGTTCGCGCAGCTGCAGATCATACAGGCGCGAGTAGGGGCCATTCTGCTTGATCAATGTGGCGTGTGTGCCGCGCTCGACGATGCGCCCATGCTCCAGCACCAGGATCTGATCGGCATTTTTGATGGTACGCAGGCGTGAGGCGACCACAAATGTCGTGCGGCCACGCATCACTGCCTCCAGCGCCTGCTGGATCAGGTATTCCGTCTCCATATCCACGCTCGATGTCGAATCGTCCAGTACCAGCACGCGCGGATTGAGCAGCAGCGTTCTCGCGATGGCCAGGCGCTGCTTCTGACCGCCTGAAAGCGTCACGCCGCGCTCACCGACCCAGGTATCGTAGCCCTCGGGCAGGCTCATGATAAAGTCATGCAGGCGCGCAACTTTGGCCGCCGCGATCACCTCGTCGTCCGTTGTCTTCTGCACGCCGTAGGCGATATTCTCGCGGATAGTGGCGTTGAAGAGGAAGACATCCTGAAGCACCAGGCCAATATTGTGCCGCAGCGAGGCCTGTTTCAGATCGCGTACATCCTGGCCATCGACCGTCACGCGCCCGCTGGTCACGTCATAGAAGCGTGGCAGCAGGTGCAGCAGCGAGCTTTTGCCACTGCCGGTCGGTCCCAGCAGGGCGATCACCTTGCCCGGCTGCGCGTCGATCTCGATATCGTGCAAGACAGGTATGCCGTTGCCGTAGGCGAAGGAGACATGTTCGTAACGTACATGCCCCTGCGAGTCGCTCAGCTCTCTGGCATCGGGCGCGTCTGTGATCAGGGGTTTGGTGTCCAGTATCTCGAAGAGACGCATTCCGCCCGAGAGGCCGCGTGCGAACCAGTTAATCATAAAGCCAAAGGTGCGCACAGGCGTGGCGAGTACCAGTACATACTGTGTTACCGCCGCCAGCGTGCCCAGGCTCAGGTTACCGCCGGCAACCGCCACACCACCAATCCAGATCACCAGCACTGTAATGATATTCAGCACCAGCACCATCAGGGGCTGGTTCCAGGCCTGCAGGCGCATCGCACTCATATTGATGCCACGCACCTCCAGGTTTTTGTTGCCAAATTTTTTGATCTCGAAATCCTCGCGCGCGAACGATTTCACCACGCGCACGCCGCTCAGGCTCTCCTGCATAATAGTGCTGAGCGCGCCCATCTCTACCTGGGATCTGAACCACATGGGGCGCAGGCGGCGGCTGACCTGGATCGCAAGAAAGATCAGAACCGGCACACTGATGAAGGTCACCAGCGCCAGGTAGACGTCCATGGTCAGCAGGATGATCGTCACCGAGGCGAAGGTCACGATGGCGATCAGACCTCGCGTGAGGCCCTGGGGAAAGAAGTTGCGCACAGCCTCGATATCGGCTGTCATACGCGACATCAGTTGCCCGGTTTCAGATTCATCATGAAATGCAAAACTAAGACGCTGTACATGATCATACATTTGATTCCGTAAATCATAAGCAATAAGAGATGAGAGAGCTTGTGACAGATAGCCCTGTCCATAGGCGGAGAGGCCGCGCAGAATGCTAGCCACCAGGATAGCCCCCGCGGCAATTAGCAGATCGGTTATCTGGCCGCTGCGCACCCCTACGTCGATCACCCAGGCGATCAGCCAGGGTACCAGCAGAGAAAATCCCGTGGCCAGCGCGGCACAGATCAGCGTGCCAAACGTTACCCACGGGTGCGGTTTCAGCAGCCCTAACACGCGCATATAGATACGTAGATTTTCTTGCCAGGTTTGTGCATACAGTGAGGGCGCTGTACCGGTGTCCGTTTTTGATGGGTTCACATGCAGTTCCTTTCTATCTACACTCCCATACAACTTCATCGTCCACTCTTTAAGATTTTATTAAGGTAAGAGTGACATCATACTGTCAGTCATTTCAATGTATCTATAACAAGAAGGAAAAAACTGGTCAGATTGACTATAGACACGGAAACAGGTAGTAGGAGTGGTTTAGCCCGACCTTAAAAGGGGCTGGCAGGCAAAAAAACTTCACCACCAGGAAAAAACCTCAACCGGGCGAGCGAAGATGTGTTAAAATAAAGGATATGCAAAAGACAGAACGCCTTGTGGCAATCACGCTCTTGCTGCAAGGGCGGGGCAAAATGACGGCCAAACACCTTGCGGATATCTTAGGGGTTTCGACGCGCACCATTTATCGCGATATCATGGCGCTTTCATTGGCACATATTCCGGTG
>JAFMRP010000020.1 GCA_017354095.1 Ktedonobacteraceae bacterium | reverse complement strand
CCTCATGCTCCATCGTCGGAATATCGATCTTCTGTGCTATCTCGCCAGTGGCCTGTGCGCGTGTGGTAATCAGAACGTGGCCCTTCCCCCGGGGCAGGTAGTCATAGAGACGCTCCAGCTCGTCGGCGTTATCGAAAATCAGCAGCCACCGCTCATGCCTCTCGAACCAGCGCTTGACCACTGTGATCGTCCATGCCCTCTCTTGCTCCCGCTGCTCCGGCAGGTTGAGCAGCCGCGCCAGTCCCGCGAAGTCTTCCGCCAGCTCTTCGGTAGTGCTGGCCTGAACCCAGCAGATGGCCTGGTAATCTCCGCGATAACGATAGGCATATTCTACTGCCGTCTGCGTCTTGCCCACGCCGCCGAGCCCACTCACCGCCACCGATTGCGAGAGCACTGCCCGCCGCCCCTCTTGCAATGCTGTGCGCAGCTGCACCAGGATCGCTTCGCGCCCGGTGAAAAATGGATTGGGTGGCAGCGGAATATTCCAGGCTGGCTCTGTGAACAGGGTTTCCTGCCTCGTGTTTCCCTCCATGGATGCGGCTTGCCGTATCACCCGCTTCTGTTGCAGCTCTTTAATCACCCGTCCAATTTCGTTCGCTATCCCCGCGAGCGTTTCATCCTCGTTGGGCGATGAAGACAGGGGCATTTCATCTCTGGGCAGAATCTGTAAATACGCGAAGGGAGCTTCTTGCCAGCCTGGCAGCGGGCGCGCAAGCACAGGAAGCACGTGGGCGCTTCCGGCTTTCTCTCGCTCAAGTGCTTGTGGCAGGTGTGCCTTCCAGCACTCATCTGAGCTGACAAAATACGGGCTTATCAATAGCACAATGATCGGCGCTGTCTTCAAATGCCGCTCTAGCTCGCTTGCCTTATCGGTCCCCGCGAGCGCCCTGTAAATACTCCACCCGCTGATCAGATTCTGTCTCTGATAAAGACCAAGATGTTTCTCGATCTTCTGTTGCCAGTCTTCATCCTCTGGCGCGTAAGAGAAAAAAATCTCGAATGGCGTCTGCATCGCATACTCTCATTACTTCTGCATGGTGAACTCTCGCTGCTATGTAATGTTGTTCGTATATTTTATTTCCCATATTTTATCACATCAGAAGTGGATTGAGGAATGCATTATTTCCTCATCTTCGAGAAAGCTCTTGTATAAAAAAGGGAAAGCTGTTAATCTTAAGCAAGGGAAGAGGGGAATGAATAAATTCAGAAAGATATTGGAGAAGAAATCATGCTGCGAGATCGTTTAGCAGAGGCTATTCAACTACGTGAAACGGGACGGGCAAAGCAAGATCAAGCCATACTGGAGGAGGCGCGGACGCTTCTCTTAGAACTGGTTGCTGCCTATCCAGATGACGCCGAAATTACCTATCAGACCGCCATAGTTCACGACAATTTGGGGCTGGAAAGAGAATCCATCTCATTCTATATTCAGACCCTCGAACAGGGGCTCTCTGGCCTCGACACTGCCACAAAACTCATGAAACGCGAAAGAGCCTTCCTTGGCCTGGGCAGCACGTATCGCGGACTGGGAGAGTATCAGAAAGCGGAGGAAACGCTCCGCCGGGGTTTGAGCGAGTTTCCACAGAGCCGGCCCCTCCAGGTCTTTCTCTCGCTGGCCCTGTATAATACGCAACAATACAGGGAGGCGATGGAACTCGCTTTGACCAATCTACTGGAGACAACTTCTGACGAAACCCTTCAGTACTACAAACGAGGCCTTTTGTTCTATACCGCACACATCGACGAAACCTGGTAACGGGACTATATCTCCGCCTCTGCTGATTTTCACTCCATGAGGCGGCTTTCCCTTGTATCAGTAGAGCTTATGGTGCGAAAAACAGCCATCAGTTGCGTATCCAGCCGGTGAATGTAGTCTTTGCCATAGCGACCATTCTCTAACCCGTCAAAGAGGTGCATGGGAAGATCCTGCACGATCTCAGGACTACAAGAGCCCGCAGCCAGAGCAATGGCTGCGACCGTATCCACATCACCTGAGAACTGAACGCAGGTCTTGAGCAGGTCACTCATGGTATCGCAGCTCGTAAGAGCAGTCACGGCAGCCTGCACGCTCATCCATCCCTGGGACCTGACTTTGCCATGCCAGGGACGTGCGAAACTGCCACCCACATGTTCTTCCAGGAAAAATCCTAGATCTTTTTTAGGGCCTCGCTTATAGAGAAAATAGTGTGTCATAAGCGCAGCTGCAACTGCCGCATTTATGCCATCAGGCGTATTATGTGTCAGCGCCGCCTGAATGCTACAACGCTCGGTCACCTGGGAGATCGTTGCATAGATGCCAATTGGGGCCGCACGCATTGCCGCGCCGCTCTTATCGCTGGCCGGATTAATCTCTCTGAGAAATTGTTCGCCATCGCGTACCGCCAGTAAAAAGTGATAGAAGCCTTGTGCATATCCCTGCCTCGGATCACGTTTAAACGTTTCGACAAACTTCTGTGCCAGCACTCCCGGTTCCCATGGGTCGCCTGCAACAATGGCCTGAGCAATTGCTATGCTCATTTGTGTATCATCGGTGTAAGAGCCAGGCCGTATATTATGCCTGGGATGTTTCACATAACGCGCAAGATTATTATGCTGGTATATGAACCCGGGATCCGCATACTCAAAGCCAGCCCCATACGCGTCGCCAATCGCAAGCTCAAGTAACATGTGGTCACCTTTCTTTCAGGCTCTCTTCGCTCGCAGGTTACCCCTTCTGCTGTCGGCCAGGTAAAAGCCGCTTCAGGAGAGATGACCGCTGTGCCGCACCTGTCTCTTCCTCCTTTTCCTGAATAGCCTTGCTCTGAGCATTGCTTGATTCCACGATATATTCCCCTTTCTGCCCGTCATATACCCGGTCTATCCTCACGATACCGGTGGAAGCAATGACTTTTTCGTTCTCGTTCAGCTTCTCCAACACGCCTTGAATGACAGCCGCATCCTCATTAAGATGATGGCCTGCATATTCCAGTTTTTTTCTGTCTCCCTCGACCTGAACCGTCAGTGTCGTTTTTCTGTTATCAAGCCAGGCTTTTAAGACGGTTGCGATGACGGAGGAGGAGAGGATGCCCGAACTAATCACGACGATGATCTGAAGGAGAGTGGCATTCTTCTCAGATGGCACGCCTTGTTTCGAGGCAAATGGGAGTCTGAATGTGCTTTCCATGCTTGCTATTCTCCTGAGAAACTGGCTTCTGCAACTGCTTCTTTTCTTGTCAAAAAAACACTGCTTAGTGTTGAGTATACACTATTTCTGCTAGAAATGCTACCTCCCTTACCCTTTTGTACAGGCCACATCCCGCCTTCTGTACAGCGACGATCAGGCACTCCCTCACCTATACTGAAGCCATAACGTCAGTCAAGAATCTATCTTGAACGAAAGGATCAGGATTATGCCAGATCTCACGATTATTGCTCCCTTTGAGGTCCCAACGGGCCAGGAAGATATATTGCGCGAACAGTGGCACAGAGGTGCCGAGCGCCTGAGCCACATGTCAGGCTTTCTCTCCGCCCGGCTGTACGAGATAAGCCCCGAGGTCGAAGAGTATGTGCAAAGCCACATAACCGGCTTGAAATGGCTTGAACAGAGGTTCCGCTTCGTCAACATCGCTCGGTGGGCTTCAGCAGCGCACTATGAAGCAGCCCTTCGCGCGCCCCTCGATAGGTGGCCAGTATCATTTACCTCATATCCCGCGTTTTATCGCCTCTATGGTGGCCTGGACAGACCTTCAGTACCTCAAGAGGCCAGAACCGGCCAGGAGTTCACCTTCATCGTTCCCTTTGAGGTTCCCGAGGGTCAGGAAGAGGAGATGCACAGCCAGTTTCAAGCAGTCGTAGCAGGCATGGAACACCGGGAGGGCTCGTTGGGACCAGGGCTCTACGAGTTAGACACCGAAGCCGATGCACACCTGCGACCTCTTCTCTCTTCCCGGCTGCAAAACAGCGCGCAGTTCCGCTTCGTCAACGTCGCTGAGTGGGCTTCCGTCATGCATTACGAGGCTACCATGCGCTCACGACGCCATATCAAACCCATCTCGTTCACCGGCCACGGCGCGTATTATCGCGTCGCCGCCCAGTATACCGGGCAAAATGCCTGAATCTGATCCTGCGCAGAAGAGGAGAACAGTAAATCATGATCAAGATAGCGATAATCATCGGCAGCACGCGTCCGGGCCGCAATGGCGAGGCTGTGGCCCGCTGGGTCCACGAGATAGCATCGAGACGCAACGACGCGCAGGTCGAGCTGATAGACCTCAAAGACTTCAACCTGCCGCATCTGGACGAATTGAGGCCACCCGCAGCGGGACAGTACGATCAATCACACACCAGGGCCTGGGCCGCCAGGATTGCACCGTTCGATGCCTACATCTTCGTGACGCCCGAATATAATCACGGACCATCCGGAGTGCTTAAGAACGCGATCGATTACCTGTACAGCGAGTGGAACAATAAAGCTGCCGGGTTCGTCAGCTACGGCGTTTCTGGCGGAACGCTCGCGGTAGAACACCTGCGGCTGGTGATGGGTGAACTACAGGTTGCCGATGTGCGCTCCCAGGTCAGCCTCTCGCTGGCGACCGACTTCGAGAATTACAGCGCCTTTCGCCCGCGTCCCCACCAGGAAACGTCGGTTAATGCTATGCTTGATCAGCTCATCGCCTGGGGCGGCGCGCTAAAAACGCTGCGCACCGCGCCCGCGTAACTATCAAGGCCTTTCTCTCTTCTCGTCCCAAAATGTGGGGCCACCTGAAACTGGTCACGCCTGGAAGAGGAGAACAAATACATCATGGTCTTCATGAGGGCCGATTTCGACCCCTCATGAAGACCATGATGTATCCCTTGATCTTTTTGGCGAGCGGGGGCATACTTCACACGAGCCTGAACCCCAGACATGCATACTTCTATGCCCTGGTGTCGCTCCCCTGCTTATACCCTTGAGATGTAGACACCACAAACGGCTGGCCATGCTGGCGCAGATCAGCCTCGATCTTTTCCAGACTTCTGCCCTTCGTTTCTGGTACTAGACCAAACACAAAGCAGAAGGTGATGATCCCTATTACCGCAAAGGTGAGAAAGATGATAGCGATACCAACGGAGGCCAGCGCTATGGGAAACATCAGGCTGACCAGGAAGTTTGCTAACCAGTTGAGAACCAGGACCAGGCCCATCGCCGAACCCCGAACGCTGAGTGGCAATAGTTCGGAGATCACTACACGCACACAAACACCCCAACTCATTCCAAACGAGACCACGAAAAATAACAGACAAAGCAGCGTCACTACGGCCACTACGCCGTTACCACGAGGCAGAGCCAGCGTTGTGATGCCTAGAATCACCATTGCCAGCACCATACCAATGCAGCCCAGGAGAAGCAGGCGCCTGCGACCTAGACGGTCAACTGTATATAAGGCGATCATGGTTACAATCACGTTCAATGCGCCGATGCCAACATTCGCTATGATTGACGCTGTCTGCCCAAAACCAACTGTAACGAGCGTTGTAGGAGCATAGTAGATGATCGAGTTGATGCCCATGAGCTGTGTCAGAACTGCAAGTCCGAGGGTAGCGATCAATGCCAGTCGGAGGCCAGGACCGGCTAATTCTCGTAGAGCCGCTCCCAGGCCGCGTTTCACCTGCTGGGCCTCGATGGCCTCAATTTCACGAGCCTCAGACTCGGGCTGGGCACGGCCCATGCGACGTAGAATTGCCTCTGCCTCCGCGATCCTATTCCGCTTGACTAACCAGCGCGGACTCTCTGGTAGATAGAATAGCCCCAGGAGTAGAATCATAGAAGGGACCAATCCCAGACCGATCATCCAGCGCCAGGCCTCGATAGGGGAAAGAGCATAATCAAGGATGTAGGAAAGCAAGATGCCACAAACTACCATCAACTGCCCTAATGAGGCGATTCTGCCGCGATGCTCGGTTGGCGCTATCTCCGCCAGGTAGACCGTTACAACCACTGCCGATGCACCTACACCGAGCCCCATCACACAGCGAAAGAAAATAAGCCAGATCACATTGGGAGATAACGCTGCCCCAAGCGCTCCCAATGCAAAAATTGCTGCCATCATCTGGAGAACCGGTCGTCTTCCAAAGCGGTCAGAGAGTATGCCGGCGCATCCCACGCCAATGGCTGCTCCAAGCAGGAGCGAACTTACTACCCAGCCCTGCAAAACGGAGTCCAGCTTCATCTCTTTCTTGATGAACAGTAACGCTACTCCAATCACGCCGGTATCGAATCCAAACATGAGCTCACCGAGCGCGCCAAAGAAATAGACCATGGTGGTAAAGCGTCTTCCATCCGTAGGCGACTGAGGCTGATTCATAGCATCCTCCTATGACGAACTATTGTTGTGTAACTGAACCGGTTTTCCGTCGATTTCGGCACAAAGTCCAAGGCTACAGGGATAGCAGTGTCCACAACATTTAACCTCCTCTATGTGCGTTTCAGTATTGCCGATATCGATCCCACATGATCTCAGATATGCGCGTAGATCAGAGACTGTGTCCGGCAGGTATAAATCAAGGTTTGTCAGGCATACACGAATGCGCATTGTTATTCCCTCGTTAATCCCAGGCGCGTCCACTGTTCTTCAGGCGCTGCTAGCTGCTCCATAGAGGTATTCATCAAGTGTTTCATACGCTCTAACTCCGTGCGTTCTGTGCTACAATTGCACTGTTGCAAGGGATCTGATGTGACGTGATAGAGTTCGTCTTCCGGCTCCCGAAGGTGCGCATAGTAGTCTTCTGGTCGTTTGAGTATGCGGGGGGCCGCGTGACCGGGTTGAGCGTCTTCATATTGTACCGGGAAACGTGTGCCATCCCAGATCTTTAAACGCTCCCTTGTATCCTCTGGAAAGTTTTGCTGGCCAAAATCCCAATTGTTGTAGTGCGATCGTGTATACCAGTACAATGGTTGGTTGCCTTCGACCGGCTTCTTGACCAGCACCCACTCACCGTCTGTACAATAGACCGGCCCGCCAAAGACGCCAAAGATGATGGCATTACGCGCCCGGATGTTCTCCTCAGCAGAAGGAGCGGCTTGCCAGAGTGGGAGCAGACTGCACCCTTGTATGCTCCCAGAGTTTTTTACCTCTAACGCGTCGAGAATGGTCGGCGTGAGATCCGCCATCTGGACGAGCTCTTTATATACTGTTCCCGGTTTGATGCCTGGAGCCTGGACAAGAAGCGGTGTGTGGGCGATGTCCTGGTAGAGGATACGAGCATGTTTCCCCACCCAGTTATGTTCACCAAACAGGAAACCATGATCACTGGTGACAATGACCATGGTGTTTTCCAGTAGATGAAGTTCCTGAAGTTTATGGTAAAACCTGCCAAACCAGTGATCTGCATAGGTAACTTCTCCACTGTAGAGTGCGTGAATCTGTCTCAATTCATCGGTTGTGTAACGATCCGCTGTGCCATAGCGCGGCCAGATAATCGAGTCGCCCTGGTAGCCTGGATTGTAGAGATCGGCATAGCCCGGAGGAGGATCGAACGGCTCGTGAGGATCAAAATTATCAATCATCAGGAAGAAGTCCTGTGATGTGCGATTGTGCTCGACCCAACTCATCGCTTTTTGAAAGACCTGAGCAGCGAAGTAGTCTTCTTCAGCACGAAAGTGTTTCGTGTTGCGTCTGTATTTAGCCCAACTTCGATTCAGTTTCTCAGGCGCTGCAGGATAATCGATAGGAATATCGGCGTCGGTAATCCAGTTGTCGGCTTCCTGCCCACGTATCATTTCTACCCCGTCGAATGCAAAATGGTAGTTACCAGAACCATATTGCCAGAGATGGTAGTGATCCGTAATGAGCATGGATGTATGTCCATGCCGTTTTACCAGTGTGATAAGATCGTCTTGATCGTACTCCAGCGGCGACCATCCGCGTCGGAGGAAATTCAACTGACCGGTCCACAGATCTTGTCGTGCCGGCATGCACGGGTAAGATCCAAGATAGGCATTAGCGAAGCGCGCTCCTGCTGCCGCGAAAGCTGCCAGGTTCGGTGTTTGAATCCATGTATTGCCGTAGCATGACATGTGATCGCGCCGAAATGTGTCCATGAGTATACAAATGACGTTCATAACTCTTATCCTTTTATGCACTCATCGAGCAGGGAGAAATCTACCAGGAACTCGTATCGCCGTGTCTCTTGCGGTTGAAGATATGGCAATGTGCCACGTTTTCGATGCAGCGCGCGTCCTTCTGTCGATGTATTGCCCGGCTCCAGCCCAAGAACATATTCGCCCCTGGTGGAATTTTGCCACTGGCTCAAGAATGGGCATGCCTCACGTGGATAGCAAATGCAGACGCGCAGCGTTTGCTCTCTATTATTTAAGAGAACTTCGTTCTCGACAGAGATCTGTATCCAACCATTCTCGTCCTGCACTCCTTCATGCAGGAGTACTGTCGGAGCTCTATCGGACGGCTCTTTAAAGCGATCCCAGCCTTCTAGCGGGCCGCTTCCTTGAATCCAGCGTCTTGTTTGAGCTTCTGGAATATGGATGCGACATGTTTCAGAGATCAGCGGGAAGCCGAGATTAAAGTGGTAGAGCACCATATGCTCTACCGGCGAAAAAGCCTCGTTGGTGATCTCGTCCACGATGCTGATGCGGTTTATTCCCATCGATGTGCGGATGGTGCGGGTTAATGTAATATGCTCGCCGATGGCTGATGATTGCCGTACTCGTCCCTGGAACATGAGCTCATATGTATCGTTTGTTTGCACGGCTTCCGAGCGTAATAATTCTGCTGGTGTGGAGGAGATTCTGCCGTGTAATCCGAGTGCCTCGCCTTCATCCACATTTGGTTTCCCCATGTAGGTAAGCCCTCCTGTGGCTAATAGCCCTCCTTCGAAGCTCCGATTCCATTCCCGCCCGTCCTTCTCATAGAAAGCCGGCGAGACGGGCCCTGCGGCGGATAGCCAGCTTATGGGGATGCTAAATAGCTCACACAGGCCAATGTCAAAAGCTCGACTGATAGAAATCTGGAAGGTGAGTCCAGAACCATTCCGAACAAATAGCAGTTCGTTGCCGCGTCCACGCCCCTCCTGCAACTGTACACGTTGATATCCGGCAATCTGCTTCGGATCTCCGATTCTTTGCCGCAGATCTTTCATAGTAGAGATGTTATAGACGAGGTCCATGCTCATCGCTTCCCTTCAACAATGATAGCGGTATTCATCGATGGCGTTCGTTACAGCATCTTCAAGCGGTTGTTGATTACACGAGTAATCAACATTGTATACAAATACCTCCGTATTTGTCAAGACGATGGCGCTACATCTTCCTTCTGGGGGAGGCGGTGGATTCACGCATTGTCAGATGCGTAGGGAGGACGACATGGATTGCCTCTTGTACTGTCCCGTTGCTCATAATCCCTTCGATCATGAGCGCGATCGCGCGTTCAGCTACCTCCTCGAATGGTTGGGAGACGCTGGTCAATGGAGGGGAGAGATATGCGGCAAATGTGTCATCATAGCTGATGACGCTCATCTCTTCAGGTACACGTATTCTTGCTTGATAGAGGGCACGAAGCACGCCTAACACCAGAATATCGGATGCTACAAACAGTGCAGTCGGTGGTGTGGCGAGTGCGAGCAGGGTATTCGTAAGTCTGTATCCTTCTGCCAGGGAATACTGGGTGCCTGGTAGCAGGTATTCTTCAGGTATGGCTAGCTTATGACGTGTAGATGCCTGTACAAAGTTGTCCAGCCGCGAACTATCAACAGGGTGAGAGACACCGCCGCCAATGAAGGCGATACGACGATGTCCTTGATGCACCAGATAATCGAGTGCTTCATTAATTCCCTGAGACGGATCAATTGTGACACATGGCGTCTTGATAGAGAACTGAGGGCGAATGAGTTGGACAACAGGTAAACCTTCATCGACAAATTGTTGGACTTCGGACTCGCTGCTTGGCCAGTCAAAGATGACACCATCCACACGATGACTGAGAAGAAGCTGAAGAAGGTCTTTCCTATCCTGAAAGGCGTGGGTCTCGGCGCTAACTTCAATAATATGGTAGCCTCTCTTCTGGGCAGTGCGTGTTAAGCTGGTACCAATCTGATATGGAATAGGTTGCTCATATACTATGCTGCTAAAAGAGCGTCTTACGTATCCAACAATCCGGCTCTGTCCGCGACGCAGGGATTGCGCAGCCAGATCAGGAGAGTAACCAAGTTCAGTCGCGGCAGCCAGGATGCGCTGCCTGGTTTCCTCTGAGACCCGAACATTACTTCGTGAGCCATTAAGAACGACTGATACCGCTGCTCGCGATACGCCAGCTCGTCTGGCTACATCATTGCTGGTGGCTGAACGCGACCTCAAAGTTAATGAACCTCCAGTGAATAGGCTGTATCCCCGTCACCTGTCTGCGCTCTATTTGATGAGAGAACGCTCATATTGTACGAGAAATAGATCCGGAGTACAATCTTTCAACTTCACAAAGAGAGTGTAGCGAGAAACAGGGTGAGCCAGCATCACCCTACCGGGTCAAGTTTGCGGGTGATTGCAAGAGCATGCTTAGTGCAGCAACTCGAAACGTGCTTGGGAACGATCGCCCGTCTCTGTAGGGGCAAGGGGCGGCTGAGTGGCTGGGTGCTACTACTCCGACCACCTGACGAACGCAGTTCGTAGCTGCGCCAGCAGCGTTGGTGGTCGGAATAAGGAGGCCAGGGCCCTTGAGGTTGCCCATCGCGCCCTCTGTCCCCTTTCCCGAAGAGGTCTCGTGTGTTTGCATTAGGAATGACCGGGAGAGAGCTCCTCGGGCCTGTTTGGTGGAGAAAGTCTATGTGATACAATGCGGGAAAAAGACCTCCATACCAGACGAGGAATGCGAAGCGTGCATGAAAGGATGCAGACAGGAAGTGTCCAGCGACATCTCTCACATGAGTGGAGAGGCTGATGCCCGAAAGGAGATCATGACCATGAATAGTAAACCGCAGAGCGAGAGGTTTAAACAGTGTGCCATACGTCTCGAACCGTGGGGCGAGGGCGACCTACCACTCCTGAAGAAGACGCTGGGTGATCCTGTGATGACCAGGTATCTTGGTGGTCCTGAAAGCGACGAACAACTTCTTGAGCGCCAGGCCCGCTACGAGCGATTTGCAGAGTCAGGTAAGGGGCGGATGTTGAAGATTATTCTTGAGGCCACTGGTGAAGCCGCCGGCAAAGTTGGTTACGGCGACAGTATTCATAATGGAGAAGGTATCTATGAGATCGGGTGGCAGGTGCTTCCCGCGTTCCAGGGGCAGGGTATCGCGAGTGCAGCGGTTGCCCGGGCCATTGCCATGGCCCGATCGGATGGCAAGTATCGGTTTCTGCACGCCTTCCCATCTGTTGACAACCTTCCATCGAACGCCATTTGTCGGAAGTCGGGCTTTACCCTCGTCGAGGAATGCGATTTCGAGTACCCCAGGGGCCATTTTATGCGGAGCAATAACTGGCGCTTTGATCTTTCTGGAGGCAGCTAGGCGGCCATAGCACTCAAACAACGCTCTATAAGATTGTCGTTCTTGAAAAAAACCTGCAGGTGTACCAGGTGGTGGTTACGGAACCAGGTGGCATGTTATAATGAGGCTACAACTCGTCTGTGGAAGGGAACCATCTATGCCGAATGAGCAGCCCCTGAAAATTCTGATCCTTGCCGCGGAAATCGTGCCCTTTGCCAAGGTCGGCGGCCTGGCCGATATCGTAGGCGCCTTGCCCAAAGCCCTGCAGGCGCTTGGCCACGATGTACGCCTGGTTATGCCTCGCTATCGACAGGTTGATAAGCAGCGCTTCCATCTCGAAACCATCCTCGATGCCGTCCCTGTCAGCATGGGCACCTATCAGACAGAGGTCGCTATCTGCCAGGGCTCCATCGGCGATCACATCCCCGTCTATCTGATCGACGCGCCACGCTACTTCGATCGCGAAAATATTTATGGCTATACTGACGACGGCGAGCGCTTTATTTTATTCTGCCGCGCCTCCCTGGAAGCCGCACGCGCCCTGGACTGGACCCCCGATATCGTGCATTGCAACGATTGGCATACCGGTATTGTGCCCAATTGGATGCATACCATCTATCGCGACGATCCATTCTTCGCCAATACCGCCACGGTCCATACCATCCACAATCTGGCCTACCAGGGTATCTTTGGCTATCGCCTGCTCGAAGTCGCGGGCGTGGCCACCAACGGCTTCCTCTATCCGCAGATCGCCGAGCTGGCGCACGTCGTTGATCTCATGGCACGCGGCATCCTCTTCGCCGACGCCGTGACAACCGTCAGCGAACGCTATGCCCAGGAGATCCTTACTCCGACCTTTGGCGAACGCCTCGATCACCTGCTGCGCTCACGACGCGACCGCCTGTTTGGCATCCTGAATGGCATCGACTACCAGGAGACCGATCCCGCGACTGACCGCTATATCCATACCCACTTCGACATCCAATCGCTGGATGCACGAGCAGAAAATAAAACCGATCTACAACAATATGCCAAATTTCCTGTCAACCCCGAAATACCCATTATTTCGATGATCTCGCGCCTGGCTGATCAGAAAGGTCTCGACCTGGTCGCGCAGATTATGCAGCCGCTGCTCTCTCAGGGTGTGCAGTTCGTGGTCCTGGGCGTTGGCGACCAGCATTATCATGAACTGTTCCAGAATCTGGCCGCGCGCTATCCCGAACAGGTCGCCGTCTTCCTGACCTTCAATACCGAACTGGCACAGCGCCTCTATGCCGGCAGCGACATGTTCCTGATGCCATCGCGCTTTGAACCATGTGGCACCAGCCAGATGATCGCTATGCGCTACGGCTGCGTCCCCATTGTGCGCAGCGTCGGCGGCCTGGCCGATACCGTGCGCGAATACGATCCCGCGACCGGCGAGGGCAACGGCTTTACTTTTACCAACTACGATCCCTGGGAACTTTTTGCCGCCATTGTCCGCGCTATCGCCCTCTACCGCTTTAAAAATACCTGGCGCAAGATCCAGAAACATGGCATGATGGCCGATCACTCCTGGCGCAACTCGGCTGCTCGCTATGTCGAGATCTATCACAATGCCCTCACTTTCCACCAGACTGGAAAATAAACGTTTCCGCTTTTGGCGACAACTCCCGTATATAAAATATAGAGGGGTAAAAATGTTTTCCTGGCGGAGGTACGGGGTATGGTGGAATTGGCACCTGCTGCTACTACTGATCTCGTTAATGATCGCAAACTGCGCCTGGCTCGCATCTATCAGACACTGCCCAGGTATGCCAGTGCCGCATACTGGCGCGCGCTCGCCGCGTCCAGCATGCCTCTTGAAGTGCTGGCACACTGCGTGCGCCTGGCTCAGGCACGGGGCGATCAGGAGGGCCGTAATCGCATCATGGAGATCATTGTGCAGCGCACACAGACGAGCAACGAGATGTGGGCCCGCTATATCCTGCATCACGTGGGCATCCCCTCGGGCGAGTGCGCCGCGCTGGCCGATGACCTCTATGCCGATCTGTGTGAGCACATGATATGGGCGCTTCTGGACCCCCAGCGCCCCTTCTGGGAGGAAAATTTTGTGCAGTGCATGCTCTTTGAGCGCAAGCACGTCTTCCACGCGCTCATGGTCCGCGAGGGGCACGCGCGCCACCCCGGCAGCAAAGTGGGATTGCGCATCCCTCGCTCCAGTTTCTATACGCTGGAGCAGGCTATTCTGCAAGAAGAACAGTCCTCCACCGCCAGCGAGGACGAGCGGCTGCAGGCGGTCCTGCGCTCAATCGAACTGGAAGACCTGTGCGCGCTGGTGCTCGCTCTGCCCGAGCGCTTCAAAGCCCTGCTCCTGCTCATTTTCTGGGAGGACCGGACCGAGAAGGAGGTGGCAGGCATGCTCGGCGTGACGGACCGCACGGTGCGCAACCGCCTGCGCGCCGCGCTTAACATCTTGCGCGATACACTGGTAAGGAAGGAGGCACGACCATGACAGAGACGCCAGAACGCTACGACGAAACAGCACAGCAGCTCACCGCGCACTTTGTTGCTGACTGGCAGTCCGGCGAACAGCCACACCTGAGCGCCTATCTGCCGCGCCCCGCTACGGGCCAGGCCGGAGCCGCTGCCGACTTCGTCGCCTATTATCTCTCGGTCGAGGAGCATCTACCACCGCCAGGCATGACGCGCCCCGCGCCACTGTCGCGCCGTTCACAGGCTGCGCTGGAACGCCTGAAAACGATCCCGGCCCATCCGTCAACCCTGCTGCGTACACGCCGGGGCCGCCAGATCACCCCTCGCCAGCTGGCTCAGAAGCTGGACCTGAGCGCCGACCTTATCCTCCAACTGGAACAGCGCCAGCTCGACCCGCAAACGCTTCCCGATGCGCTCTATCACCGTCTGGCCCGTGCCCTGAGCCTCCCGCCGCCCGCGGTTCGCGCCTACCTGGAACTGGAGCAACCAGGCGGCAAGCAACTGGCACGCCGTCCGCGCAAAGTCGCTGAACGCCCGCACACCTATGCCGGGCCAATGCGCTCCTTCCGCGCCGCGCTCCAGGAATGCACTCAACTCACCGCTCGACAGCAAACAACCTGGCTCACCATCCTTGACCAGGAACATTTATAATTGGAGGGCATAGTAGGGGAGGTGCAGGAGGGCGCCAGTCCTCCTGCATTCTTAAACACAAAAGAAAGAAAGAGAACAATAGATCATGGCACAACGCATAGCTTATCTCGATTGCCACTCGGGCATCAGTGGCGACATGTTCCTGGGCGCGCTGCTCAACGCTGGCCTGCCCCTCGAAACCTTGCGCGAGCAACTGGCCCTCCTGCCCGTCACCGGCTACCAGCTCAAGCTCGAACCCTTTGAAGACAAAGGCATACGCGGCGCGCGCCTCGACGTAGCGCTGGACCAGCAAGACCAGCCTCACCGCCACCTCTCGGACATCGAAACCATTCTGCGCTCCTCGGGCCTGCCCGAGCGTGTGCGCGAAACCGCCCTGGCCATCTTTCGCCGCCTGGGAGAAGCGGAGGCCCACGTACATGGCACCACCATCGAAGAGGTCCATTTTCACGAAGTCGGCGCCGTTGACGCCATCGTCGATATCACCGGAGCGGCCATCGGCATCGAAGCGCTGGGCATCTCACAGTTGTACGCCTCGTCCCTGCCACTGACCACTGGCCGCGTGCGCACCGCGCATGGCCTGCTGCCCGTTCCGGCTCCCGCCACCCTGGAGATCCTGCGCCGCGTCAATGCCCCCTGGAAATCCTGTCCCGTGGAAGGCGAACTGGTCACGCCCACAGGAGCCGCCATCCTGGCTACACTGGCCCGCTTTGAAACGCCGTCTATCGCCATCCAGCAGGTCGGCTACGGCTTTGGACGCAAACAACTGCCCTGGCCCAACTGCCTGCGCCTCTGCCTTGGAGAGGCGTATGGCCTCTCCTCCTCCACAGCCGATACCGACTGGGTGACCGTCATCGAATCGCATATCGATAATATGAGCGGCGAACTGCTGGGCGGCCTGATGGAGCGCTTGCTGGCCGCTGGCGCGCTCGACGTGAGCTACGCGCCCATCCAGATGAAGAAGAATCGGCCCGCGACCCGTATCACGGTCATCGCTGTCCCCGAGCAGAGCGAGGCTCTGTCCCTGCTCCTGCTGCGCGAGACCAGCACGCTGGGGGTGCGTCTCCAACAGATGCAGCGGCTCAAGGCGCAGCGCGTACAGCAGCGCATCGATACCCCCCTGGGTTCCATGCTGGTCAAAGTGAAACGACTTGGCGAGCGCGTCATCAGCGCCGCGCCCGAGTACGAAGAGTGCCAACGCATCGCTCTTGAACGCCACCTGCCCCTGCCCGAGGTCTACGAGGTTGCACACACAGCTATACAATCCGCTATAATACGAGTGTAGCAGAAAAAAGGAAACAGAGGGCGCTTCGGAACTCAGATGAGCAGAGCATTTCCAAGC
This sequence comes from Ktedonobacteraceae bacterium, assembly GCA_017354095.1. Classification (GTDB taxonomy): domain Bacteria; phylum Chloroflexota; class Ktedonobacteria; order Ktedonobacterales; family Ktedonobacteraceae; genus Bu33. The sequence goes on along the minus strand of JAFMRP010000020.1, from coordinate 591 downwards.
TGAAATAGGCAGCAAGCATCCTTTTTGGGCTCACCTGTGAAACGGCTTTTATTTCTTGTTTTTGTTGACCTTGTCTGAGCTGGCTTTCTCGTTTGTTGAAGAGCTTTTTGAGAGTTACGAAACGCTCTCAATATTTGACATATTGCTACTGTGGGAGGATTACTTCGTATGAACGATATTAATTATAACCGCAAACAAAACAAACTGTTCATTTCCGAAAATCCTGGTCGGGATTGCCAGAAGGTGGGGACGGCAAAGTTTTTGGGGCAGGATCCAGTGAAAATCCATGCGCCAGTCTGGACAGTGATTGGCAATCAGGGAGACAGCCAATGTTATATAGGCGTTACCGATAAAGTCGCTGCTGTTCAGGAAGCCATGAGCAAGAGAATTTTGCAAGATAATCTCAATATCCGATTGATCGCGCCGAATTTTGCTGGAGGCGTGTCAGACGGACAGTTGAATGGCACAAGTCAGATGCGCTTTTCGCTGATCGGCAGGGAAGTAACCCATGATGCGGCGTGCTTACATCTCAGTGGCAGTGAAGCAAAAGGGATTATTGCAGTGGTAGCCTGTGATAAGCCGCCTGTCGGC
>JAFMRP010001128.1 GCA_017354095.1 Ktedonobacteraceae bacterium | reverse complement strand
CTCCAGCAGGTAGGAGACGACTTCATCCAGCGTGAAGGCGTCGGTTGGCAGATCCAGGCCTCGCTGGCGCAATAGTGTCAACAACGCGCCGAGCGGGGGCTGGGCAAGGCGCCAGGAGCGCAGTTGCTCGCTCTGAGCAAAGACTTCGCGTGGGCTTCCCTGCATCACCAGGTGACCCTCGAACATCACAAAGATCCAGTCGGCCAGGTCAGCGACCTCGGCCATATCGTGCGAAACCAGCACAATGGTCACGCCCATCTCCTGGACACGGCGCAGGTAGTCATAGAACTCGGCCCGTCCGCTGGCATCCAGGCCCACAGTTGGCTCGTCCAACACCAGCATGGTGGGAGACATTGCCAGCACGCCCGCCAGAGCGACACGACGGCGCTGCCCTCCACTCAGATCAAAGGGAGAGCGTGCGCCATACACGTTATGCGGCAGGCCCACTGTTTCCAGGGCAGCCAGGACACGCGAGCGTACTTCATGCCGGCCAAGTTTCATGCGCCGGGGGCCAAAGGCCACATCGGCATAGACAGTACGTTCAAAAAGCTGCGCCTCAGGGAATTGGAAAAGCATCCCCACGCGCTGACGCAGAGCGCGTAGATCGGCCTGCGGGGCGCTCACATCGACGCCATCCACTGTCACCGAGCCACCTGTGGGGCGCAACAGGCCATTAAAATGTTGCACCAGGGTTGTTTTCCCTGAGCCGTTGTAGCCGATGATCGCGGTACAGCTTCCACGCGCGATTTCCAGATTGACATCGTCCAGAGCGACTTTCTGCTGGCGCTCGGACTGGTAGACATGGGTAAGATGACGAATGACGACTATTGGATCGTTCAACCCGCTAACTCCTGCACAATGGCTTCGATAGTGATGGCCTCACGCGCGATAGGCACGCCGGCGGTGCGCAGCCGTTCAGCCAGTTCGAGAGGCTCGGGGATGGCCAGGCCCAACGCATGTAAACGCTCTGGCTGCGCGAAGAGATCTGACGGGGTGGATTCTAACACCACTTCCCCCTGCTGCATGATCATGAGACGGTGCGCCGATACGACCTCTTCCAGCAGATGTGTGACGTGGATAATCGTCAGGCCCAACTCGCGGTTCAGCCGGTGCAAGAGAGCGACGATCTCCTGGCGTGAGAGGGGATCGAGCATTGAGGTAGCTTCATCGGCGATGATGCATTGCGGGCGCAGCGCCAGCACGCCCGCGATAGCCAGGCGCTGGCGCTGTCCTCCCGAGAGCTTGTGCGGCGGCTGGCGGCGCAGATGCTCGATCGAAACGGCGCGCAGGGCCTGTTCAACACGTTCACGAATGGTATCGCGCGGCAGACCACGTACGGTCAGCGCCCATGCCACATCGTCCTCGACAACGGTAGCGATAATCTGGTTATCGGGATTCTGGAAGATGATACCAACGCTCTCGCGAATGGCACGCCTGCTGGATGCCTCGCGTGTATCGATGCCGTTGACCAGTACGCGCCCGCTATCAGGCAGCAGGAGGGCGTTACAGTGGCGCGCCAGGGTAGACTTGCCGCTGCCATTTTTGCCCAGCACTGCCAGGTATTCTCCCTGCTCAACACGCAGAGAGACAGCGCGCAGGGCTGGTTTTTCCAGACGGCTCTTGTGGCGCGCGGGATAGGTATAGGTCACGGATTGGATATCGATTAATGGGACAGAGTTCATGCGCCCCTCGCTTTCAGCCAGCGGGCGACTCTGCTGCGTGAACGCCATTTGATGAGGAAGCGCCTGACACGCTGCAAGCGCCGGCCCAGCCAGCCGCCGGGGAATGGGCGAACATCGTAGCCGAACAGGCGCACGAGGGCGTTGGTAACCGCGTAAATTATGGCGACGACCGGCCATGATGTGAGCCACAGTAGAGCATACCATGTGAGCAGCCAGTATCTAAAGGCTACCTCAGACATGGATGCCAGTGCTGGCGAGGCGCTCTGCTGCCACCATCCTCCCAGGCCAACATGTGCCGCAAGCGTGCCTGAGAGGCCAGTCAGCCAGGTATAGGAAGTGCGCAGGCTCACGACTATCAGATCAAAGGATTGGCCACTGAGAAAGGTCAGAAGGGCGGTTAGCGCGAACAGGGCCAGGGCACCACATGTCACGCCGGCCAGCAGGAGGAGAAGATGGTGCCAGCGCCAGCGCATTGTGATGCCGAGAAAGATGCCGCCTGATCCGGCGACAAATAGCATAGAGACGCCGTGAAAGCCGGTTATAATAATCAGGATGAACTCGGCCACGATCAGGGCCATCAAGCCGACGTAGAAGCCGCGGCGCAGCACCAGAATGGTGAAAACGACGAAGACCAGCGTGAGAAACAGCCCTCCCCCGATGGGTAGATAGAGCCAGAGGAGGTGAAACACGATGGCGACATCGGCCAGTAGCGCGCCTTCAGCTATTTCTATGGCTTGTAACTTGCGAAACATGCATACCCCTGTATGGTTAATATCATTCGCCCAATACCTCCACAGTACGTCCCATTGTAGCGGTTTAGAGTCGAATCAACAATAGCCTGTGTGCGGATT
>JAFMRP010001127.1 GCA_017354095.1 Ktedonobacteraceae bacterium | reverse complement strand
GCTCGGGCCGTTCGGCGAGCGACGATTTGACCTCGATGTAGCGAGCAAGGATAAAAACCAGGTCGGAGAGGCGATTGAGGTAGCGTACCACCTCGCTATTCTGGATAACGCCATCGTGCAAGAGCTTGACGGCCATGCGCTCGGCACGGCGGATCATCGTGCGCGCCAGGTCAAGGGCCGCACCGTCCAGCGTATCGCCGGGGATAATAAATTTATTTGGAATCTCTACCGTGTTTTTTAGCTCCTCTTCGACCTGCTCCAGATATTGTACGTGCTCGCTCGTCATACGCAGCCCCATTTTCTCGTAATTTTCGGGCGGCGTAGCCAGTTCGCCCATCAGCAGGTACAGTTCCTGTTGAACGCGATAGATAATATCTTTGACTTTGTGGTCCTGGGCCACAGCGCGGGCCAGGCCCAGGGCCGAGGTCGCTTCATCAACGGTGCCGAAGGTATCGGGGCGTGGATCATACTTGGGGACGCGCTGCTCGCCCAGCAGGCCTGTATAGCCAGTATCACCGCTCCCAGTGGTCACTTTCGCCATCTAGCTGTTCTTCCTTTCGAAATGTTTAGTTCCATCTTACCACCGGGAGGAAGAAATACCGAGGGGAGGATAAAAAGGGCTGAGTGTGCTGCTCTATTGGTAGCGATAGACGCGGCTCACGCGGCGCCAGTCCAGTTCGCGCCCACGCACCGGGCGCTCCTCGTTCAGCGTCTGCAGTTGATTGGTTGCCAAAAAGCGGCGGCGTAGATTAGACAGGTCGATCGGTTCATCTGGCGAGAAGAAGGCGCGGTAGAGCAGTGTTGCCTCGGCCAGTGTCAGCGTGCCATCGCCCACCTCGGGCTCCCTTATTGCGTTCAGGGGCAGTGTTTCACGGCTTCCCGCCGACAGATCGCGCCGCCACCACTCGGGTTCCTCCGGTTCCAGGGCGCGCATATTGCTCATATCGGCCAGGTAGCGCAGTACTATTTCGGGATCACGCTGAATCTGTGAGCGCAGAACGTGCAGCGCGTTGAGCAGGCCGGGGCGCACCTCAGGATCGAGCGCGCGCTTGCCACTTTCGATATCGGCCACCGGGACCCACTTCACATGCAGGCTGGGCACCGGTTGGCGATGGAGATTTGAGCGCAGTTCGTCGCGATTCGCCCGCAGCAAGATGCTATACAGCAGCGAAACGGCGGCCCCCTGTTCGGAGCTTCCCCAGACTTGAACCTGTTGTTCCTGCCAGCCTGCTTTGAGCTGACAGAGTTGAGCCTGTTCCGGCCAGAGAAGGAGGGCATCCAGCGTACGTTCTACCGCATCGGCGACTGACTCAGAGCCAAGGACAATACGCATTGGAGGTCCCCATGGACCATCGCGCAACAGCACCCAGAGCGACCAGTTCCGAATAGCAAATATCACAGCGCCCGCCGTCACGATCAGGCGGCGAGGCTGTGTATCACGAACAGGCTGCGCTGAAATAGAAGTATTGGGTCGTGAGTAGGGCGCGTTCATTCAGATCCGCCTTAACCAGAAAAATATATGTATTGAAACATCCCTGGTTTCGTTAATATCGATTTTACCCGCAATCAAGTACACATGCAAGTCTATTGCGAGGTTACCCCCACTCAGGTACAATAACAGTGTCTGTACTGGCATTGTCACTGCTTACCCATATCCTACTCCTACTATTAAGATGCAGAAAGGTTGCAAGCTTTGAGCAGGGATCTACAGCGAGTCATACAGGTTGAAGTCACTGTACCGCGCATCGCACTGCCCACTTTTGCCAGTTCAGGCGACGCCACATATCATCGTTCGCCTGTTTCAGAGTCAGCGTCTATCGACGCGGATTTGGAGCAGGTTCGCCTGCACGTCATCGACACTCCTGGTCAATCAACGCCACAACCTGCTTATGGCATGAAGGAAAACAAGGCACTGACCTACGCCAGCAAGCGTGGTCCTTTTCGTCTTTTCCACCTGCGTTATTTTTTCAAGCAGGGGCAGGGCCTGCTGCTGCAGATCTTACGCCACTATCAACATCGACGTGCGCATTCTCTATCAGGCGAAAACCGGCTCATGCCGGCAAATATGCATGTCGACGATGAGCTCATCTGCCTGCTGGAGTACCGGTCAGCCTCGTCGAAGCAGATCGTCACCCCAATTGAGATTATCGCGGGGATCAAACGCGTTGTGATCATGTTGAATGAAGAGGGCATTCCCAATAGCTATACCATTGATGGCTCGGAGAGTTAATCTGGGAGGAGGTGGTTATGCCATCATTTCTGACGCACTGGTATATTTTGATCGAAACGGCCCGGCGCAGCCAGGATGCCGGAAGCACCCTCAGCTCACTCGTTATTGACCTGGAGACACTGCGCCGTCGTGGCCAGCAACAGCCATCTGATTCGCCTGCGGGCACCGTCTGGGATACCGGCCCGCTGCCACGTGTGCTCGCGCATCATCCGGGCAGTGATATTTCCGCCATGGCCTATCTTGGAGCCCTTGCGCCAGACATCCCCTATTTTCGCTGGCGAGCTTTCTGGCGCAAGGTCAGCGGC
>JAFMRP010000237.1 GCA_017354095.1 Ktedonobacteraceae bacterium | reverse complement strand
CAAACACGTCCCTTATCAAAGTCACGTTTTCCACCAGTGATTGCAAGCTCTGTCCCTCGCGGACGCTGTGTACCGGAACGACGCGGCGCAGCATGACGCTGCATCCAAAGGAGCAGATGCAGGCACTGTTTGCTGCACGTGGACGAGAGCACACGGCTGCGTTCAAAGAGACATATCGCCATCGAGCAGGTATTGAGGGAGTTCACTCACAAGGGGTCCGTACCATGGGATTGCGCCGCTCACGCTATATCGGCCTTCGCAAAACGCACCTGGCTCATGTCGCTGTTGCAGCCGCAATGAACCTGGTGCAACTCACGCACTGGCTCAGGGGAGATGCACCAGAGCAAACTCGCATTTCTCCTTTCACACGGGTGATGAAGCCAGCTATCTAATGCAGAGCTTTTGACTTCGCCACCAGGATCCAAAGTGAGCCAGAGCCAGGTATACCTAATTCTCTTGCAAAGAGCAACATTCATAGGCCCAACTTATCCCATATCCTGTTGAATACTCCAGGTGATGAAGTCTGATGATTTCGCTCCTCTGCTTCCAGGTATGCTTGATAGAGTTGCTCTGTGTCCTCCTGCCCACGCCACCTTGCTGCCTCGAACTTGTTTTCGGCTATCCTTGCCTCCAAGTAGGGAAATGTAGACTCCAGCACATTTGCGAAACGATCCTCGCCTTTGAGCCTGGCTATTTCCGCGTTGACCTTTTCCCGATCTAGATCGTTCTCCCAGGTCTGCATCATGACATCGTGGTAGTTAGCTTTTGCTTCTGCTGCTAATTTTTCGCTCTCTATGGCTTTTGCTTCCGCCTCCCTTGCCCTGGACTCGGCTTCATCGACCATGGTTTTCAGCCCCGCAAGGCGTTCATCTATTTTAGATATGTCCTCCTGTAGTTTTTGTGTTCTTCCTTCTATTTTCGCTAATGCATCTAATTGCTGCTCGAGGGATGATCTCGTGGCTTCTGCTATTTCTATCACTCCTTGAGTTTTATCATGAAGACTCTGAGCATCTTTTGTGAGCTGTGTTGCATTCTTTCGATCTTCGTAGGCCGCCTGTTCAGCTTGCTCTTTCACCTGGCGAGCCTCACTCAGTGCTGTCCCTACTCCTTTATTGCGGAAAGCTATATCACCTAGCCGAGATTCCAGGATTGCTATTCGCTCGGCTTTCTCGCTATCGTTCAGTTCTGGCTTCTGTCCAAAGTGACTCTTAAGCCAATCCCATTCTCCTCCTGTACGACTATGTTCTGACTTCTGTTCTGGGGGGTGTGTCTGATCCATTCTGCTCTACTCTTTCTGTTCATAAATCTCGTATGTCTTTGTGTGGTGTGCGCCTCTTCTCGCCAGGTGCTGGTATAACTTCTACTATGAATTAATCATACACGAAGGCAATATTTAAAGGCTAGTACATGGAGGCCAAAGTCTTTCTCTGGTTATATGGTCAAAGCGTTCCCTTCATAGGTCCACCTGAAAGGTTTGGCCGTGTGATTGTAATATCCGATGAATGCTCGCACTTTGGCCTCCAGATCTTCAACCGAGACAAAAGAGCCACGTTTGAGCACTTTGCGCACGAGAATACTGAGCCAAATTTCTATCTGATTGAGCCAAGAACTGTGTTTTGGAGTGTAATGAAACACCACATGATGATCACTTTGACTCAAAAAAACGGCTCGACTCGCCATTGAGGCGAGAGTACCACACTGGCCTGTGATCCCCAAATCTTCGGTGTTGCCTGAGCGTTCGGCCATCCAACGGACCAAAGCTTCCGACTGATGAGTATTCAACTGATCGCAGACTACATGCCATAGGGTGGCCTGCGGATCGGTTGCCACCACAGCTTGGAGATGGGCGAGAAGATCTTGTTCTCTACGCGTAGGGCTACAAAAGGGAGCCACGACCTTTCCGGTGACCACATCTCGGCTCAGAATAAAAGAGCGTGTTCCATGACGAATGTACTCAAATTCTCGTCGCTCCACTTTGCCAGGACCGAGAGGTAATCCTGGATGCTTGCGCTCTAATGCCTGAACTCCTGTCAGTTTATCTGTGCTCACCGTTCGCTCGCCTCTTTGATCTCTGCCTGTGCGGCTTCACCGTTGGCGCGATTGCGGCAGACCATCACCCCCCGTCGCGCCCATCCTTGCCAATCCCCGAATTGCTCCCCGTCACCAGACACACTTTTCCTTGCATGTTACTTGCTGCCATGATAGATGTCTCTCTAATCTTGAAAACTGAAGCACATTCCATCTACGATCTCAAACGTGCGGATGAGAAACAGTTGCTCTGCTTTCTCGCACGAACAGGTCAGGGACTTGACCTGATAACTGGCTACGACCAGTACGTTGACGCGGTTGCTGCCGAGCAAGCCGGTCCTGCCGGTGACGAATGCTTTCATATCTTTCCTCCTGTTCTCGTCTGTGTTTACGAAACTCTCTAAATGAACATCGACCGTATATGCTTCTGAGAAACCCTTGCAGGAGTCTCATTTCACACAGGATGAGGCTCCTGAGGCATCAGAACTTCTTTTCCGGGTGCGAACGCTTGCAGATCCTCAAACGACAAGGAGAAGTCAGGAATGATCTCATCGAGGATTGCCTCGATGCTCCCAGGATACCCCTGGAGAAGCTCTGTCAGCAGTTGCTGTTCCACTGAGGCTTCTTCCAAAGCGAGTAAGGTGGCAAGCGTAGGGGCATTGATCACTTCGCGCGGAGAGATCAGCAGTCCATTCATCAGGAAGTTTTTGAGCATGTACGTTTGTCCCTGCATGCCTTTTTGGATCAATTCCCGATCATGCACCGGGGCATATTTGAGATACAGGTCGAGATACAATTGGATCAATCTGACGCCGCGCAAAGGCGAGGAACCCGTATAGGTCACTCCAGGCGTATTGAGATCAGAGACACTACTGAGCCACCAGGCCGGGGCGATGGCCTCCTGCATGCGCTGGAGCACGTATCGTTCAAAGCCGGATTGAGGAGAGCTCTGCTGCTCGTATAAACAACGCGCCAGGGTCTCTGCCTCAATCGCCGCCACGCTCATGCCCTGTCCGTAGATGGGGTCAAAATTGCAGAGGGCGTCTCCCATGACCAGCAGACCCGTGGGCCAATCTTCCATTTGCTCAAAGTGGTGACGCACACATACCGGGATGCGGTAGCCGCGCGGATCGCCCAATGGCTGAGCGTCTTGCAACAGAGCGGGGAGGTATGACCCAATAGCGACGGCGAGTCGTTGCTCAAACGCTGCGGCATCGGTAGGGGGATACTGGCCTCCGATATTGCCGATGATCATGGCACAGGTGTGGTCCTCAAGGAGCGAGAACGCGACCCCATCGCTCTGAGAGAAGGGTTTGAGCGCGGTACTCCACTCGTGATGTGCGTCTGTTGGGAACTGGTAATAGCGGGTGCTATAGCCAATAGCGGAATGGACCTGCTCATCTTCAGATAGATGATAGCCCAGTTCCTGGAGCCAGTGAGTGAGTTTGGAGGAGCGTCCACTGGCATCAACGATCAGATTCGCTGCTATGATTGTCCGCTCGGCAAGTTGTCCGTGTTCACGGATGCAGATGCCCGCGATGCATTTCCGGTCAGATGACGCGACGAGGCCAATCACGTCCTGATGGGTCAGAAAACGCACGCCTGCAAGCGTCTGCACCCGCTGCCGTATTTCCCACTCTAGCAAGGCCCGGCTACACGATGCATCCTTGCCCGTCGCATTGGGAGCGCTGAGGGCCGTGCGTCCATCCTTGGCAATCAGCAGACTTTTGGTATGCTCCAGCGAAAAGGCTCCATGCTCGAGCAAGCCAGCAAGAAAACCAGGAAACAGGCGTTCCAGGATCATCTTGCCACGTGGCAACAGCCGATGGAGATGGTGGGACTGAGGTGTTCCTGCACGTGGTTGGGGCTGTACAGGCAACGCGTCTCGTTCTATCACCAGCACCTGCTCATAATACTCCGCAAGAACCCGTGTTGCTAGCAAGCCAGCGATGCCTGCACCAATCACCACGGCCTGTTGTTGTTTTTCTTGCGTTCCTGTTATTTCATCCTGCATACTAGAGGACCTCTCTTGTTCTTCTATTTCTTTTTCCGCGATTATTCTGGCCACAGGTATGGCGACATATGTTGAGGGAGGAGCACCTGCTACTGTTCAGGCTTCGTCTCAAAGACAGTGATGAGCGTGATCAGGTTCCTCTTCCGGGGAGATCACTCCCCGTCGCGCCATTCGGGCAGATCCCCCGTCGTTCTCAACTTTCGGTCCAGTCACTCCTGTGATTTCCAGAAACCGTCCATTTTGAGGGAGCTAGCTTCTCCCCAAATTGGACAGGGTGGTTTATCGCCTTTCGCCCGCGCTGCTCATACTATCTTGCTGGTCGAGTACCTCAAGCGCCTGTTGGATGCCCTGCCGATAAGTCGGGGCAACCACTGGTTTCCAACCGAGTTCACGTACCGCCTTCGCGTTGGAGACGCGCATAGAGGTTGCGAAAAAGTCGGTCGCCAGGGGGGCGAGTGGACGCATCATCCAGCTTGGGAGTGAAAAGGGCCTCGGGAGGTGAGCCTGCTGGCACAGGAACGCGAAGAAGTCTATATTGTGCACTGGTTCGTCATCGACGATGTTATATGCTTCTCCTGCCTTACCCCGTTCGAGGGCTGCGACCGTGGCGGCTGCCGCATCTTCCAGATAAATCCAGGAGGTGAGTGCGCGGCCCCCGTCGAGCAGAGGAAGGCTTCGGCGGCGCAGGATCTCCAGGAGAGGGACGAGAGGAGCTGGCCCATAAAAGTATCCATAGCGCAGCGATATCCCCTCGATCCAACCCGCTTGGGTCGCCTCCCAGATCTGCCGCTCCAATGAGCGGAACCCAGCCACGTGTCGTTCGAGTTGGGCAGAGCTTCCAGCAGGTGCGAACGGATCATCTTCAGTGATGAGCTGTTCGCCCCAATCACCGTAGCCGTACCCCAACGTCATCGACTCCGCGACAAACCTGCGTGCTCCTACCTGCCTGGCAAGAGCGAGCAGATTCCTGATCCCACCATCACGTAGCGCGTTGGTGGCATACATATCCTGATGACGCAGAGGCGTCTTCTTGAGCGCGGTGAGCGCATGAATGACCGCATCGGCTTGCACCCCCTTGACAGCTCTGAGTAGATCGTCGCGATCCATCACATTTGCCTGGATCGGATGAGCGCCAAGATGCGTGAGATGATCAATACTCTCAGGGGAACGGGCCACCCCAAGAACTTCATGTCCTTTTGCAATAAGGGCACGGGTCAAGGGTATGCCCAGCGCCCCACTCGCTCCAGCAATCAGCACTTTCATAATAGCCTCCTGGCTACGAAACTCTCTAAATGAACATGCACACTTTCTGGAATGCCGCTCGCTTTCCCAGATCTGCTAGAAGCCAAGCTGCTGCTTGACCAGGACCATCGTGATCCGACCAGGCTCGTGCTCTGCATTGATGGTCAGCAGTTTATTGATGGCGCTGGGCTGGCCGTAGACGTGCTGGGCCCGTTCGCTTTCTAAGGGAAGACAATAGTCGCGGATGCGGCGCAGCCCATCTGAGAGCGTGCCCACGAGCTTGTGCGTGCCCACCACCCAGATCACCAGGCTCGCGCCGCATGCAGCGGCGCTTAACTGGCCGCCCGATGCTGATGCGATGAGCACTTCGCCCTGTTCGGTGACGGCTTGGACGCTTCCCACCAGCACATCGGGGGCTGTGACCCGTTTGCGTATCTCGTTGCGCTGGGTCACGTGATCAAGTGTCGATGCCTGAGCGCGCACTGATTGAAAGTGGGTTGCGTGTTCGATCTGCTCAGAGACGCCAATCACCTCAAGGGTCCGCGAGGGCGAATCATAGACCGCTGCGCCATCGGGGATCAGGTCAAGCACACACATTCTGGCTTCTTCGCCGGTCTCACAGACGACCACGCGGATGCCGTGCGCTTGCAGGGCCTGGACGGTCTTCTCGATCTGCTGCTCTGATGCCAGTTGCGTGAATTCGGAATGGGCGAAATTGGTAGTCATTGCGATTATTTTCCCTTTCTTGTCTTGTGTCCATCTTGAGATGAACCTGATGGAAGGTTGCTGATGACGCCGTTGATGCACGCTCCTCTCTCCTTCTCTTGTCGATCCCCTTGTTGCTGCGCGCAACCGTTCATCAACATATGAAAGGTTCATATGTGACCAGATTCATCTCAAAATTGCTATTCAATAATGGCTATGGTTTGAGGGAGAGCACTGCGCGGCCAGTCTCCATGTCGACAGGCACCGAAGCCTGCATGTGGACGATCAGCCACGTGCCATTGATCTTCTGAAAGCAAGCGGTCCAACGCAACCAGTTCCCGATTTGCTGCCCATTGGACATGGTTCCGCTCAGCCGGTTAAAGCTGTGGGCGAATGCCACGTCATCGCCTACCGTAATAGACAGGTCAACAATTTCATAGTTGATCGGACCCGGAATCGACGAGAGTGCCTCTCCCCAATGTTTCCTGTATGCGTCTGCTCCCACGTATTGCAGCGGGGGCACGATATCGAACGACACCAGTTCGGGCGCGTATATGGACATCACCCCATCAAGGTCCTTCGCCTGAAGTGCCTCAACGAAACTCATGATGACCCTTTTGATTGCGGCTTCATCGTTTTTCTTGTTGTCTTCAATTGTCATGGTTTTCTCCTAAAAAGATGTCTATCCTCTAAGGAAGTGCATCCTTTGATCAACAACGTAATTGCCAGAAAGCTGTTGGCTTCCTGCCACAATGTATACCTTCCTTTGTGTTGAGAATCAGTACAGTGCACAAAACGTGTGCGCCTGACTTGCCAGCGGAAGGCACACACCCTTCAAGAGAGTTGTGTGACCTCCTCGCCACCCTCCGCCTGGCTCGTTTCAAGTGAGAGCAGTATCAGACCCAGCCGGACGAGCTGTAAGAGCACTCCATAGAGCGCTGCCTGATCCGGCAGCGTCCCCACAAGCAGCGTGGTGCCTGCCTCCTGCTGCTCGACGCGTAATCCTGCAAAGCGGTCTTGCCACCCAGAATCAAGGTGTCCCTGGATGTAAATGCGGTAGTGCATCGGTTCCCTCCTCCAGTTGTGGTAGAGTGCTTTGATCATGAGGAAAGTATAGATGGGG
>JAFMRP010001126.1 GCA_017354095.1 Ktedonobacteraceae bacterium | reverse complement strand
GGTACAATCCGATCTCTTGCACGCTATCGACACCTTCAAAGCAAACGAGGATGTGAAACGCATCCAGCCCTGGCAGATACCTTCGCTGCCCGACAACATTTCGCCTCGTATGGGCACAGGCCAACCATAGCTTCATACCGCAACAGAGGCCCCCTGCGTGGGGGCCTCATATTTTCTACCTCCACAAAAAACATCCCCAATCCTGATTTCCATGTTATACTTATAGTTATCTTGTGCAATGGGTCAATTGCGCCCATAGCCTGTCTCGTATATTGTCCGCGCTTCAAAGACAAGGAGGTTTTAAAGCGTGAAACGTCGTCTGCTTTTACTGCTCGCGCTGTTCATACTCTCCAGTGGATTTGTAGTGGTCGGCGCGCAGCCTGCATCCGCATCGTCGAGCAGATGTGTTGATCCAGGCGGAACGAAAACGCTGCAGGGAACCTTACAGGGAGCAAACTACACCATCGCTGTCCCTGCGAACTGGAATGGCACCTTACTCCTCTACAGTCATGGCTACGTCTCTCCTACATCGCCTATCCTCAATCCCGCGCCGGACGCCGGAGACGCCCTGACCGGCAACACGCTCCTGCAACAGGGCTACGCGCTGGCCGGTTCCTCATACAGCAGCAACGGATGGGCGCTTCAGCAAGCCTTCCACGACCAGGTCGCTCTACTTGACTATTTCAACAGCATCTGCGGCCATCCTACCCGGACCATCCCCTGGGGCCACTCGCTGGGCGGTATTATCACCGCCGGCCTGGTACAGCTATACCCTGAACGTTTTACCGCTGCCATGCCTATGTGCGGTGTGCTCTCCGGTGGCGTTGCTACCTGGAATCAGGCGTTGGATAGCTCCTTCGCCTTTCAGACACTGCTGGCGAATAACGTGCCCATCGTGCATATTACCGATCCAGGCACATCGCTCCAGCAGGCCGAGAACATACTCGCCGCCGCCCAGAAGACACCTGAGGGCAAAGCGCGTATCGCGCTGGCAGCCGCGCTGGCAGACATTCCAGGCTGGTTTGATGCCGCCAGTCCAGAGCCTGCCCGCACCGACTTCGCGACCCAGGAACAAAACCAGTTCCTCTGGGAAAGCCAGGTCGATTTCTTCTTCGCTTTCATCGCGCGCGCCGAACTTGAGGCACGCGCAGGTGGTAACCCTTCCTGGAATATCGGCGTCAACTATAGCCGGCAGCTCAAGCTATCCACCAACCGCCACGAGGTTGAAGCTCTCTACAAGCAGGCTGGTCTGAGCCTGGATGGCGACCTCGCCACTCTGAACCACGCCCGGCGTATCCAGGCTGATCCCCAGGCTGTCGTTTACCTGAATAAGTACATCACCTTTAACGGCGACCTGAACGTTCCTACCCTCGGCGTCCACACCACTGGTGACGGCCTGGTGGTCAACCAGAACGAACAGGCCTATGCCGACGTGGTGCACGACAACGGCGACTCCCGCATGCTGCGACAGATCTTCGTTCACCGGGCCGGCCATTGCACCTTCACACCCGCTGAAACGCTGGCAGCCTTCCAGGCACTGTTTTCACGCGTCACACGAGGCTTCTGGGATGGTGCCACCAGCCCTGAGCGATTGAACCGCACCGCTGCGGCGCTCGGCCCAACGTTTAACCAGGCCCCACCGTCCTACATCAATTTCCAACCAACACTTTTCCTGCGCCCGTTCAGCGCACACCATCGGGCATAGACCAACACTCAGGCGACACAAACGGGATACCAACCATCACCGGTTGGTATCCCGTTTTCCACGATGAACTTCACAACGTACAAGGGTATACAGGCACCACATGAAACCCCGTAGGCTGATACCACCCCCTACTGACCCAACCGAAATCTCGTGCAGTGACTCGCTTATGAACATTAAGAATTTATGGGCGTCTACAGGCAACGGATGAAACCCCGTAGGCTCGCCCCGTTGCCTGCTGACACACCGGAATCCCAGTGCAGCGACTCGCTTATGACCTTTCACTATTTACGAAGGTATACAGGCAACAAAAGGGAGCCCGGAGGCTCTTGCCCTCGCCAGCTGACCCAACCCCATCCCGGTGCAGTGACTCGCTTCAGCGAGAGCCCGACAGGCCACCTCCCGAACCTGACCAACCCATCCTTGCCTCCACCTTCACCCCCACGCCTTGGCAACGGCTTTCCAGGTACACCAACGTCCCCTGCGAACGGATCTGGGGGACCCGTCGTTGCCTTCGGTCTCCCGCTCAAGCGGGTTGCTGCACTGGGGTTGGGTGGGCCAGTGGGGGACAGCATTTCCCTACGGGTTTTCATCCGTTACCTGTATCCCCCATTCTTTTCACAAACTTCATAAGCGGGCTGCTGCACTGGGGCTCTATGGGTCAATCAGCACCTCTCTCTCCCTTGTGGAGGGCCGGCTCGCCTCCCACCGCACCCTGCATGCCTTCCTTCATCTTCCTCTTGCCCCACCCAACATGTAGGGCCACCCCTCGACGGGTGATTCCTTACCGACCACCTGAGCGCGGAGCGCTAGCTGCGCTAGCAGCGTTGGTGG
>JAFMRP010000236.1:5185-7135 GCA_017354095.1 Ktedonobacteraceae bacterium | reverse complement strand
ATCGCCAGCACCTCTTCCGCCTGCTGTTGAGCCGTTTCTAGCTCGTTCCGCTCATAGGCAATGTGCGCCAGGCCAGATAACGCGTGAGCCATGTCGTCGCTATGGGTGCTCCCCTCTCTGGCCTCGCTAAGTGCTCCTTGGTAATACTCGAAGGCGCGGTGCAGTTCTCCCTGCTCGAAAAACGCCCTGGCAAGCATATTGGTCGTTGCTCGACTGAGCCTGAAATGCTGGTTGTTGGTCGCCTCACATAGCATATATGCTTCCTCCAGCATCCCGCGAGCCACATTCACCCGCCCATTATAGAGCAGCTCAGCCTTTCCCACCACACTTAGACTCAGGCCGCGCCAGGCCTGTTGTTCTTTTGATAACCAGGTCAGCGCTTGCCGGGCATAGCAGGCCGCCTGAGTGGCATCATCTTGCCTCCAGGCGGCCAGAGCGCGAAACGCGAATACTTCCCCCAGCTTCGGCAGATTGGACTGTGCTCGGTAGCTCTCCTCTGCCATCTGGAAAAGTTTCTCAAGCAGGGCCAGCGTGGTTTGAGCCAGCCGCCACGCATCGACAACAAATAAGAGCGCCCTGGCATAACTCAAGCAGAGTGAGGGATGCTGTGCGAGCAGCGTTTCAGGTAACTGTTCAAGCCAGTTGTACAGGGTGTGATACTCGTTGGCCTGATGGTAAAAGTGCGGAGCCTGCAGAATACGTTCAAGCAGAGCGGCGGCGCGAGCGTAGTCCTGTGCGTAGAGAGCTGACTCGACGGCTTCCGCGTACAGGTTATGCGCCTCGTACCAGCGGCTGGCCTGGGCAGAAAGCTCTCGTAGTTGCTCTGCTCCCAAACGCCGCCGCGCCTCAGCTCTCATCGCCTCGGCAAAGAGCCCATGATAGCGATACCACTGCTGCTCTGGCACCGGCTGATGAAGCACGACACTGTCAAGCGGCTCTAGAAAAAGGTTCGCACGTGCCACTGTTTCGAGAATGCGTTCACTATCGCGTTCTCCCGTGACGGTATCGCAAAGAGAACCCGTCAGGCGAACCAGCACGCTGGTCTGGAGCAAAAAACGCTGCAGCGGCTCCGGCTGTGTGTTGAACACCTCTGTGAGAAAGTAGTCTTGCAGCGCGTGCTGACCACCTGCGAAAGTTCTTAAAAGAGGCTCTACTTCTATGGGTTTCGTCGGCTTCCTGAGCGCAATCAACAGCAGGCGCAGTCCAGCCGCCCAACCCTCCAGGTGTATATTGATGCGCTGAACTGTTTCCGGCGCGACCTGGGCAGAAAGTGCCTGCCGGAGCAACGCTGCGGTCTCCTCCTGCGAGAAGCGCAAATCGGAGGCGCGTACTTCGGCGAGTTCGTTGCGGGCGCGCAGCCGTGCTAGAGGAAGCGGTGGATCGCTGCGCGTGATGATGACGACATGCATAGCGGCAGGAAGATGCTCAAGAAAGAAGGACAGCGTCTGCTGAATGCGCGGAGAGATGATGCTATGGTAATCATCCAACAGCACTATCCCTCCCTGCTCACACCGTGCCAACTCGTTCAGAAAGACCGTAAGGATCGTTTCGGTAAGCGACGATTCAAAGGGCGGCTGCGGAATGGTTTGCAACAGAGCCAGGGCCTCTCGCGCCGCATCGCCGCGGAAGATCTGGCAGGCAGTCATCAGATAGCGCCAGAAGCGTACAGGATCATTGTCGCCTCCATCCAACGAGACCCAGGCCACTGGCGGAAAGTGCTGCTGTTCGCCGCGTGTGGCCACCCATTGGCGCACCAGCGTGGTTTTCCCAAAGCCCGCGGGCGCGGACACCAGCACCAGCCTGTACTCCAATGCGCGATCAAGCAGCTTTAGCAAGCGCTCGCGCGAGATCAGCAAGGGATGTAAAGGCGGCAAATGAAATTTGGAGATCAGTAAAGGGGCTTGAAGTGTGGATACGTTCTCCTTGGTCTGGTCCACACGCTTAGATAGA
>JAFMRP010000236.1:0-5175 GCA_017354095.1 Ktedonobacteraceae bacterium | reverse complement strand
TTAGATAGATTTTGCAGCGCTTTGGCCGTCTGCTCCAACTGTGCAACAGTCAGGTCAGCCGTGCGCCCGGCGTACTTTTTGACCGTGCGTTTCCCCTGGCGGCGATAGGCATACCAGTAGCCATCACCTCCCCGCGGGCGCGTTTCCTTGAGCAGAGTGAGATGTCCCTCCCTTCCCTGAAAAGAGAAAGAAGTGCGTTCAGCCAGCCACTGGAGCCATGTTTCAGACTCCTCGAGCAAAATATCCGTGTTCGTACACCGCTCGTCACGCCAGAGATACTGCTGATCTTCCTGTGACCAGATCAGCACCGCCTGTCCTGCTTTTGCCATTGTACATCCTGACCCAAAGAGATATGTTCCCCAACAGTTTCTGAAAGTATACATTCTGGCAAGGACATCATGCAAGCGTTCCCCAACAGCAAGCATGGTAAAATACGAAATCTCACATGAATTGGAATGCTCTTCGCTTCGGATTCTCTCAGTTTGACTTGCCACCACCATGCCCTTATACTCCAGATAGAGAACACAGCAAGGAGATCCCCCCATGGCAAACCGGAAACTCGTTGTCTGGCTAAAACAGGGCGTAGCGGGGTGGAACCAGTGGCGAGAGCAATATCCTGATGTGATGGTCGACCTGAGCGATGCAGATCTGAACGGAGCCGACCTGAGCGGAGCGAACCTGAGCAATGCCAGACTGATGCGAGCGAATCTGAGCGAGGCCAACCTGCGTGGAGCCAACCTGCGCCGGGCTCGACTGAACCAGGCCCGGCTGACGCATGCCTCACTGAATGAAGCCATCCTGGAGTACGCCGACCTGAGTGACGCCGACCTGAATAGCGCCGACTTGAGCCAGGCTACGCTGCGTGATGCCAGACTGCGTCGAGCCCGTCTGGACCAGGCCAATCTGGCCAATGCCTCGCTGAACCGGGCCCGGCTGAACCAGTCCAGGTTGACCCGCGCCGACCTGGACGGAGCCGATCTGGGCGGAGCCGTCTTGAGCGATGCCGACTTGAGTCAGGCTAGGCTGACCAACGTCGTGCTGAACCGGGCTGGGCTGAACTCTGCCCGGCTGAACCAGGCGGACCTGAGCGGAGCCGACCTGAGCAACGCTAATCTGGCCAATGCCAGCCTGCGTGAAGCCAATCTGAGCGGAGCCGACCTGCGTGATGCTCAACTCTCCGAAGCCATCTTACAGGGAGCCAATCTGGAGCACATCATTATAGCCGGTGCGAACTTCCAGAAAGCGGACCTGCGAGGCATCCCCTGGCTGATCATTATGGACCTCACCCTGCAACCAGGCACGGACTTCTCCGGCATCCAATGGGACCACTCACCTGATTCCTTGACGGATAGGCACAATCACACAGCCTGATCGATCACGCGTCCGGTGATCGTCGTGACCGTCGGGGGATTCCAGGATACGTTTGGTTCCACTTCCAGTTGCAGTTCGTTGCTCGTGTAGTGGAAGCGGAAGACCGGGCAGATCTCGCCCTCGTAATAGCAGATCCTCACCTCGTAGGTGTCTTCCGCCGTCCAGGCCCCGCACGCGGCAACGGGCTCATCGCCACGCCCGCGCATATCGGTAGTCCCCTTCAGCCACGTGGTGTAGCCGACCTGTATCGAATGCTCGCCCCGTTCGTCGCGCACGATGAGCGTGCTGCGCTCGTCGCCAATCTCGATCGCGACGCGCTCAAACTTCAGATCGTTACGCTCCAACTGGTACGTTTTTCCCCACCATTGCTCGACCCTGGACGACGATGGCCGCCCCTCTGGCAGCGGCAGTGACAGGACCGCCAGCTTGTCGTACAGTGCGTTGTGGGCTTGCGGGTCGGCAGGCAGCGCTGTCGGCTGCATGGCGGGCAGCAGATGCTCCCAGACCTTGTCCAGTACCGCCTGTAAGTCCCGCACGCCACTGATGATGGCCAGCACCGCGTCCTGCTCAGGCATGACGATGCAGTATTGGCCGAATGCGCCATCACCACGGTAGCAAGCGTTCCGGCAGCGCCAGAATTGATAGCCATATCCAACCGACCAGTCAGGGTTGGCCTGGGTGTTGCTGTTGTCAGAGTGGATGCTCGTCGCCTCGTCGATCCATGCCTCCGGCAGGATGCGCCTGCCATCCCAGCGCCCCTTCTGCAGATACATCTGGCCGAAGCGGGCGATGTCCTCTGTCTTGATGTGCAGGCCAGATCCACCGATGTTAATGCCGCGCGGATCGGTCTCCCAGGTGGGATTCTCGATGCCCAGCGGGTCGAACAGGCGTGGGCGCAGGTAGTCCAGCAGGCGCTCACCCGTCAGTCTGGTAATGATGGCCGAGAGCATGTACGTGGCCGCGGTGTTGTAGACGAACCATGTGCCGGGCTGGTGCTCAATGGGTAGCGACAGAAAAGCGCGGGGCCAGTTGTCGTCCTCGCCCCCAAACACATGCCTGGTCGTGTCCTCCTTGTGACCGGTGTTCATGGACAGCAGGTGCCGCACGCGCATAGCCTTCAGGTTCTCGCTGGGGTTTGTTGGTGCATCATCGGGAAAGAACTTCAGAACGGGATCATCCACTGTGAGCAGCCCCTCGGCCACCGCCAGACCGATGCCGCTGGAGGTGAAGCTCTTGCTCAGCGAGTAAGCTGAGTGCGGAGATTGGGACCCATAGGGCGTCCACCATCCTTCAGCCACCACATTCCCGTGGCGCAGAAGCATGAAGCCCTGCACCGCGTCCAACGGGTGGGTGTGCTGCTCGACCACCTGAATGAAGTCCAGAATCGCCCGAGAAGAAATACCCTCAGCTTCCGGGCTGCTGCGCTTCAACTGAGTGACGCTGGTCATTTTAACCACCTACCTTTTTCTTTATATTACGACATATTACGACGCTCCTGTTGAGTCCTGGTATCGTTCGCCATGAACATGAACAAATGACGATGGTATACGGGTGATTCCTTTCCGACCACCTGGGCGCGCCAGCCGCGTTAGCGGCGTTGGTGGTCGGAATACGGAGGCCAGCCGGCTCGCACCACTAGACCTTACACACCTTTCCTTGCTCCTCTCAAGAACTCCAGAACAGTGCTGGTGAAGAATTCGGGCCGCTCCATGCTGACCATGTGAGCAACGCCTGATACAATTACTTGTTGTGCTCCATTGATATGCGTGATAAGCTCATGGGCGATGACACGCTTTTGCGGAAGATCGAGGTCACCAACAAGGATGAGTGTTGGCATACGAATCTCTGCCAGACGCTCAACGGCTGGTGGATCGAGCGCTATCACCTCCGCACCCTCAGGCGTGGGAGTAGTAAAGGCATGATATTGCATGTCATGTACTTTCTGACGCACCAGCGGGTCGACCTGTTCTGGCGTGCGTAACGGGCCATCAACCCACATACGCAAGTTCAGTTCAGTCGCGCCCTCTAAATCACCGCGCTCCAGCAAAGCTTCCTCCTCCTCGCCAAATCGCCGTATTTCTTCAGAGGGAGGATACCCACCAATATCAGGAGCCACCAGAATAAGCGAGTCGATCATCGTGGGATGGGCAAGCGCGAAATCGAGCGCGATCTTGCCACCAAATGAGGCCCCGATCACATGTGCCTTGTTGATACCAAGATGTTGCAGGAGCGCGGCTGGATCTTCATAGAAGGCGAACGGCCCGGCAGGAACCTGTGACTGGCCATATGAGCGCAGATCATAACGAATAACCTGATACTGCTGCGCAAAAACCGCGAACTGTTGATCCCACATCCGGTGATCTACGACACCAGCATGCATCAACAACAATGCCGGACCCTGACCGGCAACTTCGTAATACAAGGGGGCTCCCTGCACATCCAGGAAACCAGTGCTTGATCTGAATTCTACCACAAAAGTCTCTTTCTGCTTTTAAAGCATATGATCTTCACAGTCACAATGAGGGGAAATGAAAGAGGCTGATAGATACCAATAACAGATGGTAGGATGTGCAAGTCGTGTCAGCGACAGCAAGATGCACAGAACAGCCTCGCGCAAGAATAACCTGTTTGAACCATCGCTGTGCACCCCCTTTCGTTGTTGTAGAGCTCCATCATAGCTCATAGAAAAGTCACTGTCAATTATGAATCGTTCGGGCCAGATATTTCCTCGGCTTCAGTGAGCTTATGGCGCAGATGAACGATCAGGATCCATATGCTGATTACGAATACCCATGCTGGGAAGACTAGAATCAACCAGAGCGTGAGTCTGCTGCTCACCAGCAGCAGCACCGCCAGCGCGTATGTGGGGAACACCAACCAGCGAGGCATGACACTGGTACGCATCCAGATCGTGGCCAGTGCCATCATGCACACAGCTGCCATGCGAATCGCATATACGTTGGTGATGGTGTACATCAGCGCTCGCCCAAAGAGTATGCCACCACTCTGTACCAGCGGGTGGGCTGCGATGGAATAGCTTATCAGGATACTTTCTGCGACCGCCGCGGAGACAAACATCATCGCAAGAAACAGGATGCTGCCCCCAAGGAATATGGTCGAAAAGAATTGGTCTTCCAGGGCCCCCAGGTGATCGCGCACGACGGCTATGAACCAGAGGAAACATATGCCAGCAAAAGGCATCAGCGTCAATGCCAGCGAAATGGTGGTTGTGTTCTCCTGGGCCCAGGTGGCAATATTCCCGCTCAATTCCTCGGGGATGGATAGACGGATGAGCACCATACTGGTCGAGAACAACACTGCAAAAAGAATCCCGGCAATCGCTGCGGCGCGCGGCGCCTTGCGGGCTTGACGTATCAAGGTATCTTGCTCCTTCATTGGTTGCTTCTCTCAGCCCTTGCTTTTACTATACGACAGCCCAAAAAGCTCCTGGACGCGTTTTCTCACCATCCTGCCACCCCTTCCGGGACCGGGCATTTTCCAGCAGGAGTATACTCGCAAGAGAAGAAACGTGAATTGTGTGTCTGGAGGGAGGAAAATATGCAGGAGTCCAGCGAGATTCTGACGAGCCCCCCATGTCCAGCAAAACTACCGCGTGAAGAGATGGTTTGGGTACCAGGGGGAACGTTTCTCATGGGTTCAAACAAACACTACCCGGAGGAAGCTCCAGTTCACTCCGTGACAGTAGATGGCTTCTGGATGGACAGGTACCCTATAACGAACGCGCAGTTTCGCGCATTCGTTGAGGCAACTGGCTACATTACATTTGCCGAACGCGTGCCCGAT
>JAFMRP010000235.1 GCA_017354095.1 Ktedonobacteraceae bacterium | reverse complement strand
GAGCCAGCAGCACCAGGAGGCCCATCAGATCAAAGCCGATGAGTATACAGAGCAGAGCCAGGGCAGCGAGGCGTGCAGCACGCAACCAGTCGCGCCAACCTGATGTGTGCTTAGCCGGCGAGCGCCGCGCGGACCGGGTCTGCTGTAGATGGCTCAGCGTATTGCGTATGGCCAGCACACGATCGCTGATGGCGGCTTCAAAAGAGGTGTACACCTCTTCTTCGTTAATCTGCTGTGTGGCAGGTCGTATTGCCATCAGCGGTGCTGTCTTATAATCCAGCGTCTCTTTTTCGACGTATAATTCAGCAGGGATAGCGCACCCGGGAACCTGGGCACCATCAGCGCTACAGAGTGTACCAATCAAAGCATCTACCTCCTACTACTACATTCTTTATACGTAGCAGGATAAAGGAAATGGGATAAAAATATATGGGACAAAAGTAGAAATCCTTATCATCCCTCTGCTTATTCAAACAAGCGAGCCTTGAGCTTTATTCCCAATCCATTGAAGAAACCGATTGTCAATCGTCCGGTATACTGGACTCAAAATCATCTTTAGCATTATTTACTCAATCAGGAGATGGAAGTATGGCTTCGCTTGCCTTGCCAGGATTGCCCGCGCCGGAGCAGCAGCGCCACCGGCACGATCTTGTCTCTTATCTTGAAACTATCTGGAATGCCTATTTCGCGGATATCCCGCGTGCTAATACCATTCACATTGCCTATTGCTATCCCTGGAAAAATCGCCTGGGCCTGATTCGTCTTTCATGCGATCACACCGTCACCCAGATTGGCATTAATACGCTCTTGCAGCTGACTCAGGTGCCTGAATACGTACTGACCGTCACCATCGCGCACGAACTGGTCCATTACGCGCATGGCTTTGGCTCGCCGCTGCCGCGCCGCTGCCAGCATCCGCACGCGAACAAGGTTGTTGATCGCGAGATGGAGCGGCGCACTCTAGGAGGGCTGCTGTGCGATTGCAACGGGTGGATTGACAAATACTGGTATCCATTTTATGATATGCAACGGGCATCCGGGTGGGCTGGTTTATTTGGAAGCCAGAGCATCCGGAGCACTGACGGAGCATATTACTAGCTACCTGCAAATGCACCACCAGCATACATGACATGACCTGAATACCCATGCATGCAGGTGAATCTCTTGACATCTGTTCTCACCTGTGGTATAGTGCTTCTAGCTCCGAAGATATGTACCACACCACTCAATAGCTCCGCAGGTTCCCAGTTGTGAGTGAGTCGTGTTGTACTATGTTTCTGGTACGTTGGCTAGCACCACTGCATCCACCTGACTGGCAATCGCCGCATGTGTTTTTCTAACAGGGGTTAAGCTGCCCTTTTAGTATTTAAATTTTTTCCCACCCGACGTATTCAGGTTCAACGAGAAAGGAGAATGGGGCGTTATCCTCAAGCGTTTGCGTCGCCCCACATAACGTGAATATAGCTGAGTTAGAAACAAAAACAATCACCGAACTGCGCGACATTGCTCGCGACCTCGAACTTACCGGCTTCAGCACCCTCAGAAAACAAGACCTCGTCTTTCGACTCCTCCAGGCAAATACGGAGCAGCAAGGCAACATTTTTAGCGCTGGCGTATTGGAGATAGTCGAAGATGGGTTTGGATTTCTGCGCCAGGAGCGCTTTCTGCCGGGCAACATGGATGTCTATGTCTCCCAATCGCAGATTCGCCGTTTCGGCCTGCGCACAGGCGACATGGTTTCCGGGCAGGTACGGCCACCCAAGGACAACGAGAAGTACTACGGGCTGCTGCGTGTCGAGGCTATCAACGGGGTTGACCCGGAAATTGCCAAGCGCCGTCCCCACTTTGATAACCTGACACCGATCTCCCCACGTGAGATGTTTAACCTGGAAACGGGGGCCTCAAACATCTCAGGCCGTATTATCAATCTCGTCGCCCCGATAGGCCGTGGCCAGCGCGGTCTGATCGTTTCACCGCCCAAGGCTGGCAAAACCATGCTCCTCAAGTCGATCGCCAATTCTATTACCGAAAACTACGACGATGTGCATCTGATGATCGCCCTGATTGGCGAGCGGCCGGAAGAAGTCACCGATATGAAACGTTCGGTAAAAGCGGAGGTCATCAGCTCGACGTTCGATGAGCCAACCGAGGCGCATACACGCGTCGCGGAAATGGTGCTCGATCGCGCCAAAAGGCTGGTTGAAGGTGGGCGCGACGTGGTCGTGCTGCTGGATAGTATTACCCGCCTGGCACGCGCGTACAACCTGGCGGTGCAGCCCAGCGGTCGTACGCTTTCTGGTGGTCTTGACCCCAGCGCACTCTTCCCACCCAAGCGCTTCTTTGGTGCCGCGCGTAAGATCGAGGAAGGTGGCAGCATGACGATTATCGCCACCGCACTGGTTGATACCGGCAGTCGCATGGATGACGTGATCTACGAAGAGTTTAAAGGTACCGGCAATATGGAACTGGTGCTGAACCGGAAACTTGCCGAACGCCGCGTCTTCCCTGCTATCGACATTTCCCTCTCCAGCACCCGCCGCGAAGAACTACTGCTTGACGACAAAACATTGCGTGCCGTTGTCGTTATGCGTCGTATGTTCTCCACCCTCGCCGATCAGCCGGGACGCAGTGGATTGGAGGCGATGGAGGCTTTGTTGCAACATATGGCTAAGACCAGCAACAATTTGGAGTTCCTGGCTACCCTCAATAAGAACATCCTGTAACATTTTCCAATTGCAACTTTGCGGGGCCTGATAGTGGACGCACGGGCACATCCTCCGACGTTCATCATCAAGCCTCGTTTATTTTATTGATGGAGGAAACTGCATGACACAGACATTCAAAAACTACATCGGTGGCAAGTGGCAGGATGCGAGCAGTGGTAAGACCTTCCCCAATTACAATCCCGCGACAGGTGAGCTGCTGGGCTATTTTCCACTCTCCGATCAGGACGATGTACATGCTGCCGTGACCGCTGCTCGCACGGCGTTCGAGAAGTGGCGCCTGGTGCCCGCGCCGAAACGGGGCGAGATCCTCTACCGGGTCGGCGAGCTGCTGATTCGCCACAAAGAGGAACTGGCCCGGCTGATGACCCAGGAAATGGGGAAAGTACTCAAAGAGACGCAGGGCGACGTGCAGGAAGGCATTGATATGGCCTACTATATGGGAGGCGAGGGCCGGCGGCTCTTTGGCTATAGCGTTCCCGTCGAACTGCCGAATAAGTCGGGCGTCGCGATGCGCGATCCGATCGGCGTGGTAGGCTGCATTACGCCCTGGAACTTCCCGATTGCAATCCCCACCTGGAAGATGTTTCCGGCCCTGGTGGCGGGCAATACCATCGTACTCAAGCCGGCAGAGGATACGCCACACTGCGCGCTGCGCCTGGTTGAATTACTCTACGAAGCCGGACTGCCCGAGGGCGTCGTCAACATCGTTTTTGGGCCGGGCAATCCAACCGGGGAAGCCCTGATCCACCACCCGGATGTAGCGGTGATTTCGTTCACCGGGTCCACCGAAACAGGGCGTCACGTGGCAGTAGAGGCAGCCCAATCGCTCAAACGCGTCTCGTTGGAGATGGGGGGTAAAAACGCGGTAATTGTGATGGAGGATGCCGATCTTGACCTGGCTGTTGAGGGCATTCTATGGAGTGCCTATGGCACGAGCGGCCAGCGCTGCACGGCCTGTAGTCGCCTGCTCGTTCATCGTTCGGTACAGGAGGCGCTACTGGAGAAGCTCGTGCCACGCATTGAGCGGCTGCGCCTGGGCAACGGGCTGGATGAGCAGACGGATGTCGGGCCATTGATCAATGAGAAGCAGCTGCAAAAAGTCCACGCTTACACAGAGATCGGGCAGGCTGAAGGCGCGACACTGGTTACAGGAGGCGAGATCACACGCGGGGGAGATCTGGCAAAAGGCCATTTCTATCGTCCAACCCTCTTCAAGCATGTGCGGCCTGATATGCGCATCGCTCAAGAGGAGATCTTTGGCCCCACGCTCTCGGTGATTGCCATCGATTCGTTGGAAGAGGCGATCGCGGTCAACAACAATATAAAATATGGACTTTCCAGCGCCATCTACACACAGAATATTAATCGTGTGCAGCAGGCTACACGCGACCTGGCGACCGGCATTATCTACATTAATTCCGGCACGACCGGGGCTGAGATCCAGTTTCCCTTTGGCGGCACACGTGGCACCGGCAATGGTCACCGCGAGGCCGGACTGGCCGGGCTGGATGTCTTTACAGAATGGAAAGTGGTCTACAACGATTACAGCGGCAGGCTGCAAAAAGCACAGATTGATGAGTAGGGGAACAGGCTCAAAGAGGGAAAAGAGCCCTCTTCGGGCCAAAGGGCTGTACAGGAGCCCTGCGTTGTTCTGAAGATGAGCAGGAGGAATGGAAGTTGGCATCGGTTGAGATCTTTTTACACGAGGAACGCCCCATTGACCCGCAGGAGGTTCTCGCGCTCTACGCACTCTTTGGCTGGTGGCCTGACCGCACGACGGAGGAGATAGCGTATGTGCTTAATAATGATCTGGCAGTAGGGGCCTGGGATGAAGGGCAGCTTGTTGGCTTCGCACGCGTTGTCTCAGATCATTGTTTCCACACCTATATTGAAGATGTGATGGTGCATCCCACCTACCAAAAGATAAGTATTGGCAGCCTGATACTTAGCAGATTGATGGAGGCGCTTCCCACAACAGAAATCGTTACGCTATTTTGCCAGGCAGAGCTTGTCCCTTTCTATGAAAAGCAGGGCTTTCGAGCCTTTCCATCCCAGGTGATTATGCATCGGAAAGGCGCAATGCCTACCGATCTCGACGAGTCCTTCTAGTGGTCATACGCGCGCCAGTGGACAAGCGCAGCGCCAGCAGTACGCCGAAGGAGACGGCCAGCAGCACAACCGACAGCGCGATGGACTTATCCAGGTCACTCTGCGAAGTGACATAGACGGCGATCGGCATGGTCTGCGTGATACCGGGAAAGCTTCCGGCAAAGGTGATCGTCGCGCCAAATTCGCCCAGCGCCCGCGCCCAGGCCAGGCCGATTCCCGCCAGCAGGGCTGGCCGTATGAGCGGCAGCATAACATGCCAGAACGCATAAAAGGGCGAGGCGCGCAGCGTGTAGGCCGCCATCTCGTAGCGGCTGTCAAACTGCTCAAAGCCGGCCCTGGCGCTGTTGACGAAGAAGGGGGCAGCGATAAAAACCTGTGCCATTACAACAGCCACAGTCGTAAAGGGGATGCTGATGCCCAGCAGGCTCAGGTAGTGACCCAGCAGCCCCGCACGTCCGAAGGTGAGCAGCAAGGCAACGCCAGCCACAACCGGCGGCAGCACAGTGGGCATGGTTACCAGTGTTTCCAGCAATCCACGCCCGAAAAAACGCCTGCGCGCCAGCAAATAGGCCACCGGCAGACCAAAAAAGATCGCAAGCACCGTACTTGCCGTCGTGGTGACGACGCTGAGCTGTAAAGCCTGGAACACATCGGGCTGCAACATAGCGTTCCAGACAGTCAGCGGCGACTCGCGCAGCAGCAGCGAAACCAGCGGCAAGCCGATAAAGAGAAAGAAGAGAGAGGCGAGCAGGCCAATCAGTACGCTAAATGGAAAAAACTTGCCCATCATCTTATCTCATGAGCCTGGACTGATGAAACGATATTTGCTCAGCACGGCCTGTCCCGTTGGCGAGAGAATATACTGCACAAAAGCCTGCGCCTGTGCCTGCACGGTCGAGTCCTTTGTTACTGCGATGGGATACTTCGCAATGACATTAAAATTGTCAGGGATAGCGATAAACGTCACTTTCCCGGCCACCGCAGCCGTCACATCGGTCGCATAGACAATGCCGGCATCCGCCTCCCCCAGCTGCACCTTCTGCACCACCGATTTCACGTTCTCCTCCTGCGATACGACATTCCCTTTAACGTTCTTCACGTAATCAGGCCCATAATCGGACGAGGCCCCCATCTTATCCAGTACCTGCTGGGCATATTTGCCTACCGGCACGTCCGGCGCCGCCAGCACCAGCTTGAGGCCCTTCCGCGCCAGATCTTTGAGCGTATTGACATGACCAGGATTGCCGGACGGCACAATGACGGTTAATTTGTTGCGTGCGAAAATTTGGGATTGCAGGACCAGACTGGCAGTGCTGGCCTTCTGCATATTGGCTTCATCGGCGGAGGCAAAGACATCCGCCGCAGCGCCATTGGTCATCTGCTGTACCAGGATCTGGGAGCCATTAAAATTATATTGGATATTGACATTGGGGTGGGCTGCCTGATACTGCGTCTTGATCTCGTTAAAAGACTCGGTCAGTGAGGCAGCGGCAAATACTTTCAATGTGATTGTCGCTGACGGCGTGGCAGCGCCGCTGGCAGTACCACCACAGGCGGCCAGCAACATACAGAGCAGCATGGCCAGGAGGAACACGACACGCCCGGCCCGATCTCGCGGGCCAGAAGGCGCAATGAAAAAATAGCTCACAGCGTTCTCCTTTATTGCATGACATACAATAGATACTCACAAGCTTCATTTTTGAATACTCATATATTGAGTATAGGAAAAACGAGCAACAGATGTCAAGCCGTTCAGACCTGAGAAGGGAGGAGGTTAAAAAATCGGCGCCGGCTCGCATAATGGTGACGGCACTATAGCCGTCAGGTCAAGGGGATAAAAACTATTGCTAAATGCGTTAAGTCTCATGTACAATGGATTCACACCTATCGGCGCTAGCAGTTTCAGGCAGATAACCAGCATGGAGGGAAAGCTTATGTCAGACGACCAACTCACCGGACTTGCGGCATTTATGACCGCCTTCGGTCTTATCATCTCGCTTATAAGCCTTGTAGCCTTGATCATTGGGATCATTGCCTGGTGGAAGATTTTCTCCAAGGCTGGTTTCAGTGGCGCGTTGTGCTTACTGTTTTTTATCCCGATCGCGAATATCATCGTCTTCCTGTACCTGGCATTCGCCGAGTGGCCTGTTCACCGGGAGTTGAACTACCTCCGCTCGCAAATGGGAGCACGAGGCCAGCAATACCCTTCCTACCCACAGGGCCGCCCATACTAACCATATCATTTCATCATTCCAATAAGAAGCGAGGAATGGGCACTGCCGAACCTGGCAGTGCCCATTC